>JAZKBH010000111.1:0-3426 GCA_040388725.1 Verrucomicrobiota bacterium | reverse complement strand
TTTGAAGACTGAAGAAAGCAACGGTTGTCACCGCCGTCAAAAGACCCATGCAGAAAAACGCCCGGTGTACGCCATAAATCATTTCGCTTGAAGTGGCGTTAAATCGATCGGGAATAAAAAAAGCAGCGAGCAAAGACGCGGAAGCGACCCCAAAGCTCATCGACATCTGTTGCATGGTACTCGAAATCGTACTCGCCTGACTCGAACCTCCCTCCGGAATATCCGCATAAACCAAGGTATTCATACTCGTGTATTGAAGGGAAGCGAGAAACCCATATCCAAAGGATTGGATCAGAATCAGAATGATCGAAGTGTGAGAGGTGATCGTAGCAAAACAGAGACTCCAAATCCCCAAAACAAACGTATTACCGACCAAGACAGATCGATAACCGAAATGTTTTAAAATTCGCGGAAGCAATAATTTGAGACTCATCGCCGCAAAAGCCTGCGGCATCATTAAAAGTCCCGACTGCATCGGCGTAAATCCAAGACCGACTTGATAAAGAAGCGGAAAGAGGAACGGAATTCCTCCCATACTCACCCGAGTCAAAAAGCCCCCTCCCACCGCTGTTCTAAAAGTTCTGATCCGAAAGATCGTGAGATCGAGTAATGGATTTAAAGCATGGGCAGCTCGCATCCCATACCCTCCCAAAAGAACCAGTGAGGTGATAAAAAGAAGCCACAAGTTCGACGCACTTAATTGGTGTTCACCGAAAACTTCGAGTACATAAGAAAGAAGAGAGATTCCCGTTCCGAACAAAACAAGACCCCAGAAATCGAGAGGTCGAGATTGACGCGCCTTGTAATCGGGAAGAAGCCGCAAAACCAGATAAAGTCCCAAAATGCCGATCGGAATATTCACAAAAAAAATCCAACGCCAGTGAAAGTACTCGACGATCAAACCTCCAATCGTCGGCCCCAACATAGGTCCGACTAAACCGGGAATCGCCACAAATGTCATCGCTTTCATCAGCTCGGATTTTGCAAAAGTTCGAACAAGGGTCAGACGGCCTACCGGCATCATCATCGCCCCTCCACAACCTTGAAGAATCCGACAAGCGACCATGACATGAATGTTGCTGGAAACCCCACAGAGAAAAGAACCGAGAGTAAAAAGCCCAATGGCCGATGCAAAAATTTTACGAGTTCCAAATCGATCCGCCATCCACCCGCTGACGGGAATGAAAACCGCCAGACTTAACGTATAACTGGAAAGAACCGCTTTCATACTCAGCGGAGGAACTTTCATTGCATCCGCGAGAACCGGAACCGCCGTATTCAGAATCGTCGTATCCAAAAGCTCCATGAAAAAAGCCACGGCCACCAGCCAAGGCAAAAGCTTCTTAATCGCCTCCTCCGATGGAGGTTCGATGATCGGTTTTAATTCTTTCTCTTTCATCGCTCTCTTGGTTCACCCTAAAACGATTCTCTTATTTATTCAAATAGGAGTTGAGGATCACTGATCTCTTCAAACAGACTTCGCATAAGAAATGGAAAAACTCTAGGGGAAAGGCAGTTTTGAATAAGGAAATCAGGAATGGAGGAAAAATACGTTTGTTTTGGATTTAAATAAAGAATGAATGTATTTCCTCCGCTCCTCTGCGGTAAAAACTCTTCTCTTTTTGCTCTATTCTCCCTTGCCGGCCTTCCACAGTCGTGAATAAAGCCCCTCTTGCTTCAAAAGATCTTCTCCTCGTCCTGACTCCACCATTTGACCGTTCTCTAAAACCAGAATGCGATGCGCCAAATGATGAATGGTTGAAAGACGGTGGGTAATAATCAAAGTCGTCTGAAGTCGAACGAGTTTCTTTAGCGTTTCCATGATTTCCGCTTCGGTCCCTAAATCGAGTGCACTCGTCGGTTCGTCTAATAAAAGAATGGGCGCTTTCTTTAAAAAAGCCCGGGCAATTCCAATGCGCTGCTTTTGGCCGCCACTCAAACGAACACCCCGCTCTCCCACCGAAGTTTTAAATCCTTGAGGCAGCTTGGAGATAAAATCATACGCCTGAGCCTCTTTCGCCGCAGCGATAATCTCCGCTGTCGATGCTCCCGGACGTCCATAGGCAATATTTTCTTCGATCGTCCCCGATAAGAGCAACGTATCTTGTAAGACAATCGCCTGATGGCTTCGAACGGATTTTTTCGTATAACCGCGAATATCTTCTCCATCAATTAAAACTCTTCCTTGAGTCGGATCATAAAATCGGGGAATCAAAGAAAGAAGCGTCGTCTTTCCGGCTCCCGTTCCCCCGACGACCGCGACGGTTTCACCGGGTTGAATCTCGAACGACAGTCCTTTTAAAATAGGATGATCCGCATCGTACGCAAAATGAACGGAATCAAAGGCAATCTTCCCTTGAGGGCGTGGCATGATCTTGGCACTTTTCGTTTCAGGAACGGCATCCTCCGCGTCTAAAATTTCAAACACGCGTTGCATTCCTGCAGCGGCTCCCTCGAGGGACCAAGCCGTATAGCTGAGTTGCTCTAACGGGGCATAAAGCGATGTGAGATAAGCGAGAAAAACCCAGAGATCTCCCACCTTTAAATGTCCATCCACCACTTCATGAGCCCCCAGATAAAGAATCGCCGCCGCACCGACCGCCGTCACTAATCCGACGACAAGACTGGAGAAAACATTCGTTAAAGTGAGCTGCAAATTGGCATCATAACTTTGACGGGCCTCTTTTTCAAATTCCTGAACCTCAAACTCTTCCCGGCCAAACGCATGAACAATTCGAATACTCGTCAAACCTTCCTGAGCGCGGGAAAGAACGTCGCTCTCCTCCTGCTGAAGACGAGAACTTTCATTTCGAATCTTTTTAGCAAAGATAAAGATCGAAGCCCATAAAAAGGGAACAACCGCCAACGAAACCCAAGCTAAATTGACATTCATTCGAAACATCAGCACGAGAGTAATCATCAACGTCAGAACCGAACTTAAAATGGTTGCAAATCCACGATTAAAAAATGTCTGAATCGCCTGAGAATCATAAGCGACACGAAAGGTCGAATCCCCACTCCGTCGCCGATCATGAAAATGAAGAGGAAGATATTGAAGATAAGAATAAAGCTGTGTTCTGACTCGTAAAAGCGCATCCAAACCAATTCGAATCAAAAGATAATTATTCGCAACACTGGTTGCCCCGTGAAGTAAAAAAGTGAGGACATAAACACTACACGCCGCGGTGATGGCTTCTGCAATACTAAACGTGATCCCATGCCAATGCACCACCCCAACTGTCGTTTGAGGAAGGATATCATCGATGAGCCACTTAATGGGCCACGGCTTTAATGCATTGAATCCGATGGAGACCCCCATGATCAAAAGCGCAGCAAAAATCCATGTCCCAAACGATCGATAGTACTCGGCAACCCGTCGATAAATATTCATAGCGTCGTTTTCTTATCCCTCTTCATCATAAATGA
>JAZKBH010000110.1:0-2123 GCA_040388725.1 Verrucomicrobiota bacterium | reverse complement strand
GACAATGGCCTTTACCGCATAGATTTGATACGGGCGCATCATCAGGAGCTTTTGTTCACTGGAGATAAGCACCATGTAGCGGCTGATCATCTGGCCGAGGGTACATTTGACGAGAAATGTCTGGGCGAAGTCGTCGAGATGAGTGATCTTTTTGTTGTCCTCGCTGGCGAACTGATAAATAGGCAGGAAGCGCTCATCTTGATTGAAGGCAAAGTGGCGAGC
Organism: Verrucomicrobiota bacterium; assembly: GCA_040388725.1. Taxonomy (GTDB): domain Bacteria; phylum Verrucomicrobiota; class Verrucomicrobiia; order Methylacidiphilales; family CAMAQI01; genus CAMAQI01. Next base: position 1,901 of record JAZKBH010000110.1, on the reverse strand, counting down.
GTTATTGTTGACGAAGAAGTAGGTGTTGGTTCGGTTACTGACGATGAAGAGTTGGAGAAAGCAGAGGAGGGTCTTGGAGTAACCGTTACCGGGGTCATTTTTATAATCGACGATCTGCTCCATGGCGCGACGTGGGTTGACCGTGAGGGTCTTCAGTTCCACCTGCACGACGGGCACGCCGTTAATGAGGAGGATGACGTCGTAGCGGTGATGACTGTAGTCGGTATTCATGCGAAGTTGATGAACAACCTCGAAGGTGTTTTTGCACCAGTCCTTGATATTGACTAAGGTGTAGTTAAGCGGCGTTCCGTCATCGCGGGTGAAGCTGTTCATTGCCCGGAGGGTCTTGGCGACGGTAAAGACATCCGGGGTGACGATCTCTTCAAGCAGGCGCGAAAATTCGCCTTCGGTGAGGGTAACGCGATTGAGATCCTCGAATTTTTCACGGAAGTTCTTTTCCAGCGCGGCACGGTCGTGGATATCAGGGCGGTCGGTGTATTTAAGGTCGCGCAGCTTGCGGATGAAAGCATCCTCAATGTGCTCCTCTCGGACGACTGAGCTCCGGGCATCAGGTGGAAAGTCGTAAGGGATTTTCGAAGAAGTCATAAGGATTTTAGACACCGATCAATTCCGTAGAATCCATTGTGTAGTGAAGTTTGTCGGCAGATGAATGCATAACTCATTAATGACGATATTTACTCTGGAAACAATGTTTTTTAAAAACGTCCAAAGGAACGAAAAAATACAATAATTCGTCGTTTTTCCATTCCACAAACTCCCTAGGGGATTAGTGGAATGGAAAAATCCCTGATCATAAATAAAAAGTGGAATCCATTGCTTCCACTGGGAGCTCATTTCCACAAATTTCCACTATTCCACTAAACAGAGTCCGTTCTGCGTTTCATTGAGGAGAGAGTAGAACTTCCCTCCTTTTTTGAGGGCATTGTAAACGGCGGATTTACCATATCCGGAAAGCTCCTAGAATCGTGACAAGATTGGATTATGAGAGCTAGGATTGTATCGAAAACGCTATCCTTTTAGTAGCGAATTTTCATGGAAGAGAACTGAATCGGACTAGACATGTCCCCAAGGCCATTGTGCAAGAACCTCTTGCACAATTGATTTATCCAGCCAAGCCGATGCAAACGACCTCATAAAAAGAAGATTCCGAGATGAATTGCTCCAACTTTCAAAAAACGTCTCGATCGCATCCCCGGCTTTCCGCTTCACGGGTCCACTGGATGAGCTTCTCTTTGAGAAGTTTCTTCGAAGGGAGATAAAGCTGATATTCACGGGCGTGAATATTGGACTCCTTGGACAAGGTGAGTTCGACCACCGCCTCTTTTTTCTCTTTGCAAAGAAGCAAACCAATGGTCGGATTTTCCTCCGGAAGTTTCACATGGCGGTCGTAGTAGTTCACGTACATCTGCATCTGACCGAGATCTTGATGGCTGAGTTTATCGAGCTTGAGATCGATCACGACGTAACAGCGTAAGAGTCGATTGTAAAAGACGAGATCGACAAAATAGTGGTCCTCATCAAAAGTAAAACGTTTTTGACGTGCCTCAAAAAGGAATCCTTTCCCCAGTTCGAGGAGAAATTTTTCGAGGTGGGTAATGAGCGAGGATTCAAGATCAGACTCGGAGTAACCGGCCTTTTCATCCAGCCCTAGAAATTCGAGCACCAACGGCTCTTTGAGCATCTCCTCAGGACGGGTGACGATCTGTCCTTCCTTCGCGAGGCGTTTGATCCCCGCTTTGTCGCGGCTCAAGGCGAGTCGTTCGTAGAGACTGGAGGCTTTTTGGCGTTTAAGTTCGGAGAGAGACCAATTTTCAGTAGCGGCTTCAATTTCGTAGAAGCTGCGTTCGTCGGGGTTTTTGACGGTGAGGAGAAGGACGTAA
>JAZKBH010000109.1:0-5461 GCA_040388725.1 Verrucomicrobiota bacterium | reverse complement strand
TTTTAATGAGTGATTGTCTGACTAGGGATTTTTACTTTTAAAACTCTCTTTTCAAATGGAGAAAACTCTCCATAGTTCGGACACATCGCTATGAAATTATTGGTCGTGGACGATTTAGAGGCAGTAGGGGTCATTGTCGCGGAGATTGCATCTCAAAGTGGTTGGCAGTCCATACACTGCACCCAAGCGGACAAAATCGTTGAAACGATTCAAAAAGAAAAAATCGATGTTGTTTTAATGGATTATTTCATGCCCGGGAAAAGTGGTCTCGATGTGGCGTCGTTTGTGCGTGAGGCAGGATTGAAGACGACGATCATTTTCTTCTCAGGAATGGCTTCGCAAATTGATCGGACCAAGGCGGATGAGTTGGGGATTTTTAAGATTTTAGACAAGCCTTTAAGCATTAAAGAACTTCGTAAATCATTGACGGAAGCTCAAGCCAGCATCGAGCGCTAATTTTTCCTTTTCCTCTCAAATGTTTCAACAAAACAAGGGGAATTTTAAGTATATTTTTAGTTACTATTTGTGACTTTTTACGTTTTTTTCGTAAATCATCCTTTTCATTTGAGCGGAGGATATTATTCTAATTGCCCCTTGTATGAAGTTATTGGTTGTAGATGATTTAGAAGCGGTGGGCATTATTGTTTCTGAGATCGCTACTCATAGCGGATGGAATGCCGTTTACTGTAATCAAAACCAAAATATCATTGAAGTCATTCAAAATGAACAAATCGATGTTTTATTAACTGATTTTGCGATGCCTGGTAAAAATGGTTTAGAGATCGCAGCGGATATTCGCGAAGCTGGAATGACACAGCCGATTATTATTTTTTCAGCGATGACTTCTCAAATTGATATGGCGAGAGCAGAGAAGCTCGGAATTTTTAAAATTTTAGATAAACCATTGAGTGTGCGGGAACTCCGTCGAGCGCTCTCTGAAGCCCGCGCTGTTCAGGCGGTTTAGTAATATGTATTAGGTTTTTTTTAGGATTTTTTTGACGGTTATTTTTAATCGATCCCAAGGACTTAACTGAGGGTAAATTTTTTGAAGATTGGCTTGAGCATTTGAAGTGATCGAATTTAGTTTTTGTTCTCGAGAAAGTTTCTCCATTTTTTGATAGAAGGAATAAAGGTAATAGGCGTGGCGAGAAGTCGTTTTGATTTTTCGATTTTGAAGAAATTGAAGATTGGTTTTAATAATTTTTTCGTAAGACTCGTAAAGCTTCGGGATATTATCGACTTGGTTGCGACTCTTCTCATTCTCTGTTTGATAGATCGCCTTGGTATCATCGTGGAAAGCAATTCCCGTCACATAGAGAAGGCGGAACCAAAAGATAGCATCCTCGACTAAGTCTTTATCCATGAATTCAGGCCAGAGAAATTCAGGAGTCAGAAAATTGCGATGAATCACCGTCGTATGTATGGCGAACGGGGGATAAACAAAGCTAGAGGCCTGCATCTCTTCCAAAGAAACGCGGGTTCCAAAAGGATCATGCTGTTCAATTTTTCCGGAGGAAGAGCGTTCTTCCCACGGGCAGGTGTAGAGGCCTCTTCCAGGTTGATCGTGGATGATTTGGGCTTTTGCTTTCAAATAATGAGAAGGAATTAAATCATCGGCATCCAAGAAGAGAATCCACGGCGCTTTGCTGAGGTGTATTCCCGCGTTTCTTGCACTGCAGGGTCCCTGGGCTTCGGTGATATGGAGTTGAATTCGAGAATCCTGCAGGGATTGGACTTTTTGAACGCTGTCATCGGTTGAATGATTTTCGATGATGATACATTCCCAGTTTTCGAAACTTTGCTGGCGAAGCGATTCTAGCGTTTCTAGAATATAGGCCCCTTTGTTATGAAGAGGGATAATGATTGAAAAAAGGGGAGCTGACAGTGACATAGATGGCACCATAGCGATCACAGGGAAATCGTCCAAAGAAAACAAAATCTCCAATAGAAATTACAGAATGGGACGCTCTTAAGGGTTCATTTTCTAAAATTGCTTTCCTAAATCGTTTTATTTTCATTAAATGTTTGACAAAGATTAATAACGATATAAATAGTAGATATTATGATTCACTTGAGTTCTAACTCTTGCTATAAAGCTATTTTTATTTTCAGTAGTAAAAAATTATTTGAACTAAATAACGACAATATTGGTAGTATATTAAAATGAAAAACTTATTAAAACCATTTTATCTTAACTTAACGCTGGATTCTGAAATTGACCCCTGGCAAGTCTTTGAAAGTCCCTGGAGTGATTATCTTAAAAAATTAGAGAGCCATATTTCCGATAGAAAGGGAGTGGACGTGAGTTTAATCGGAGGGAAAAAAAGCGACGGAAGCCATCTCATTCTTCCTCGCATCAACTTTGATGTCGCCAAAAGTGTTTTTAAACATTTTGGGATTTTCTCGGGATTAGCTCCCGATTCATTTTCCTCTTTTGCCGCAACCGCAGCTTTTATTGAGTTTCACTCGGGGAGATCGAGAAGACATGTGGAGGACTATCGTTTAAGTATCTATCCCATTTCCTATGCGGAGGCCTATCTGAGAGGTTTCTCTTCTGCATTGAGCGATGATCTGGGGAATTCTCTCTGGAAAGGAGACCCTGATCCGAGTATTGGAATTTTAGAACGGGAAATTGTCGTTCAACAATTTGATGGTGTTATTCGGATTTCAAGTGACTCTGTCGATTCAATTAAAATTCGCTGCTCTAGCGAGATTGTCGCTCAACAAGTGGTGGATGTTGCCATTACAGAAGACAAAGGTTCATGGAGTTCACACGATCAGGTGTTTTTAGAACCTTGGAGAACGGATCGAGATTCACTCATGATCGGAGCAAAGATCAAATATCGGCCACTCGAAATTCATTTGGTTCTTCCCGAAGATGCTGATACGTCCTATCGGGCGACACAGCTCATTTTTCAAATTCTTATCTTATATCGTCATTATTTTGCGATTCAGGGGGATTTGTAATAAGGAAACAAGTCCATTGAGTCGATCTGATTTAACGAAAATTCGTAGATAATGAAAAACAACTTAAACAATAAAAAGTGGCAGGAGGTCGTCGATGAGTTTGTCGGGTCACTCCAGTTTGGAGTTGTTCAGATTACCATTCATCAAGGCCAAGTCGTTCAGATTGAAAAGACCGAGAAGCATCGGTTTGACTCTAAAGAAGTGAGTACTTCCAAGGAGTGATGAATTTATCGCTGACTCGAAATCGAGAAGTGTATGCAACAGGAATAAACGTTTGAGTCACTATCCGACGACCGGAAGTGAGGAGAACTTGAAGAGGAACAACAAGGATGAAAAAATCATATTATAAGAAAGTCGCTTTGGCGATTTTGGCGGCGGCATGGTTTCCGGTGGGAAACCTGCGGGCAGATGATGCAGATTCAGGGACGATTGCTGCGTTAAAAGCTCAGATTGAAGCGTTGTCTGAGAAGGTCAACATTCTCGAACGTAAGGGAGAGATTAATGATGAAAATGCAGAAGCCGTAAAAAAAGAGACTCCGGTCATCACGGCAAGTGATAAGGGTTTTGCAATTACTTCTGCGGATAAAAATTATTCTCTGCGGATGAGAGGATTACTTCAAGTCGATAGTCGTACTTTCTTGGATGATGGCGGAATCAACAATAACGATAGCTTTTTGCTTCGTCGTGCCCGTTTGATTTTCCAAGGATCGTTAGGGAAGTATTTTGACTTTTACTTGGTTCCTGAATTTGGAGGAGGGAATGCTTCCACCAATGCAGCGACCAATACAAGTAACGTCAGTATTTTAGATGCTTATGGCGTCGTAAAATTCTCTGATGCGATTAATCTCCAATTCGGTAAATTCAAATCCCCCGTCGGTTTGGAACAATTGCAATCCGATGCAAACTCGTTCTTCTCCGAACGTTCTTTGGCGACCAATCTGACTCCTAATCGAGATATCGGATTTCAACTCCAAGGATCGTTTTTGGATAAGACGATTAATTATGCGGCCGGCATTTTTAATGGTGTTGCGGATAATGCATCGACTCAACCGAACGTTGATTTTGATGACGAAAAGGAATTTGCAGGACGAGTTTTCTTTCATCCTTTCAAAACCACATCCATTGATGAACTTCAAGGATTGGGCGTTGGGTTTGGTGGAAGCTGGGGAAATTCCGGAGATCGTTCGAATGCGTCAGGAACGGGTTTAACCACCGGTTACAGAACAGACGGACAACAAACATTCTTCAGTTATAGTAATGTGACTGCAGATGGAGATCACTACCGTTGGTCCCCTCAAGGATACTATTATTATGGTCCTTTTGGATTCCTCGGTGAGTATGTTGTTTCTTCGACCGATGTCCGTGGAACAACTGGAGTTCTCAAACAAACGAATATTGAGAATAAAGCATGGCAAGTGGCCGCTTCCTATGTTCTCACGGGTGAAAATGCTTCGTATGAAGGTGTGACCCCCCGACGGAACTTTGATCTCAAAGCCGGAACATGGGGTGCATTTGAAATCGTAGGTCGTTATGGCGAACTCGAAATCGATCGCGAAGCATTTGAGAGAGGCTTTGCATCCACCACTGGAGCGAGCGCTTCAGGAGCTCAAGCCTGGGCAGGTGGTCTCAATTGGTATCTGAACAAGAATGTTCGGGTTAACTTGAGCTATCATGAAACTCAATTTGCCCAAGTTGGAACCAATAATCCGTCTCCTGCACTTGTCCCTGATCAAAACGAAAAAGTGTTTATCACTCGTTTGCAATTTAACTTCTAGGAACTAAATTAATACTCCCCGTCCAAAAGACGGGGAGTATCTCACCTTCAAAAGGAAATCATTATGAAATGGATCTCAACACTTAAGAAAACATCCACATTTGGATTATTGACCCTTGCGCTTGCATCGGGTCTCTACGCAAAATCAATCACCCTTCTCAATGTTTCTTATGACCCGACCCGGGAGCTTTACACCGAATATAACGCTGCTTTTTCAAAATATTGGAAAGCAAAAACAGGGGACGACCTCACAATCAATCAATCCCACGGTGGATCAGGAAAACAAGCCCGTTCCGTATTAGACGGCTTGGATGCCGATGTGGTGACCCTGGCTTTGGCGGGAGATGTGAATTCTCTTTATGAAAAAGGAAAGCTCATTCCATCCGATTGGCAGAAACAGCTTCCAAACAACAGTACTCCTTATACATCAACCATCGTGTTTCTTGTCAAAAAAGGAAATCCAAAGGGAATTCATAACTGGGATGATTTGATCAAACCCGGAACCCAAGTCATTACGCCTAATCCGAAAACTTCTGGAGGTGCGCGTTGGAATTTTCTAGCGGCATATAAGTATGCGTTAGATAAAAACAATGGCGACGAATCGAAAGCGAAAGAATTCGTGCGAGCTCTTTTCAAAAATGTTCCTGTTCTCGACACAGGGGCACGTGGAGCGACGACGACTTTCGTCGAAAGAGGAATCGGAGATGTCTTATTGGCATG
>JAZKBH010000108.1:0-2807 GCA_040388725.1 Verrucomicrobiota bacterium | reverse complement strand
AAAGGAGGCTCTCCTGGCGCAACCGCATGGGAATGAAATCGTCAAAACGGTAAAAACTTTTCAACGGTATTACTATGTTCAATAAGAGAATGGGAAGAGGACTGAAGGACAAATTCCGTCGTGGCGTTGCGTTGGTTCTCACGCTCTCCATGCTCGTTTTAGTGACCGCAGCGGTACTGGCTTTTTTTGCGCGAGTCTTGGCGAATCGAATGGCAGAAAAGGGGAGTGCGTCGCGTGTGGCTTCGGAAATTTTGGTTCGGAGTGTTGAGAAGGCCATTGTCTCGGATTTGGTCCATGAAATGGAATCGGGTTCTACGATTACAGAAGTGACATCGAGTTCAGGGTCGAAGCATTCCATTTTACGTCCGACGTCTCCCCAGATGATGATTCCTCAAAAGATTTTAAGTCAGGGGATTTCGAGCGCCACTGCCGGAAAATTTTCAAATCTGATCAAACAAAGTGTGAGCGAAAAATTTTCGTTCACTCCTGCGACATCGGGAGGGCATCTCGATCCCTTGATTCGTGCCATTCCTGTGCGAACGGATCTCCCCTCTTTCAATGGACGAATGGTGGGGTTGACTCGATGGAATCTTCCGCAGTTGATCGGAGATGGAGTTGATACATCCGGATTTGATCAGCGGACCCAACTTCCTGAATGGGTTTTAGTGACGCGAGAGGGGATTGATCATGATCTCTCCATTGAAGAGGCAAAAGAGAGAGAATCCTCGAATGAAAAACATGTCATGGGTCGCTTTGCTTATAATATTTACCAGACGGGAGGATTGGTCGATATCAACACGGCGGGATATCCGTCGACGGATGGAGTGGAAAATAATCTGCAAGTGCTTAAAGGGACTCCTTCAGGAATTGATCTCAGTCAGATTCCGGGAATCGCCGATGCTCAGAATATGAATCACTTGATCGAGTGGAGGCATGGTGCCAGTAAAGTCGGATTTTCGAATTCATCGACTCTGTTAGACTGGTATCCGAGCTTTGTACTTCAATATCGATTAGCCAAAGGGTTTCTCAAGCCTTGGATCTCCTCGGATGACGAGAGCGATCAATCATTTCTGACTCGCCAGGATCTGATTCGATATGTGCAATCGGGACAATCCGAGATTTCCGCCAAGGCTCTTCCTTTTTTAACGACTTTTTCAAGAGATCTCGATCAACCGTCGTATGCGCCGGAAAAGGGAAGGCCGACGGTGCAGTCCAATACGAGTGCGAGTAACTATAGTGGGAACGATCACGCTTCGTATGACGATCTTTGTAATCCTGATTTTTTAACCATACGGGTCGCCTCTTCATTTGCCCGAAATGATGGATCAATGGCCGTGATGGGGGAGCCCTTGGTTAAAAAGCGATTTGCGCTGAATCGCCTGGCATGGATCACCTATCTAGGGCCGAGTGCCAATCGAAATCAAGGCGATGTGGATATGAAAAGCCTGATCGATGCAGGAATCAGCGCAGAGTTTTTGAAAAAAGGAACCGCGGAAAATATTCAGGCTTATTTTGGTCTGACGTGGAACGCGGATAAAAAATATTGGGGGTATGACCATGGAATGAAAGGGGTGGGAACGGTTTCCGGAATCGGGTTTTTGAGTCAGGTTCGGGACGCGGCTAAAGGAAGGGAGGCGGATTTTTTTGAGTTATTGAAAGCGTCCATCAATGTGGGCTCTTTAGCAAAAGGAGCGACGAATCCAGGGGGAACTGCGGACGAAAAGGCGGCATTTTCCTATGATACCAAAGTGGACTATCAGATTCTTCAGATAGGAGCCAATATCATCGATCAGTTTGATGCCGATGGGTATCCGACTCGAATTCGATTCAATGATGGTTCAGGGGTTGTTGAGTTTCGAGGAAGTGAAAATATCCCTTACTTTTATCAAGTTCGGGATAATGTCGTGATTAGCGACATGACCAGTTTGGCGACGTCAGTGGCGAGTGGAGGGTCGGGGGTTCCTGCTTATCCGGTCGCGTCGATACAGTCCGTGCCGGGGAATGCACTCATGAATACGGGACTCTATTCTAGTTTTTATGTTCCCGTGGTTTGGAATCCTTATGATTTAAATTCTTCTCTTGGAAATCCGAGGCCATCCAATCTCAGGGTCCTCGCGGACGGCGCTCGATTAGATGCAGATGGAAATCCGATGACTGGCTACAACAGCATCGCTTGTCAGAGCCAATTTTTTTTAAATGGAGCGGCGGGAGCATTAAGTTCCGGGCGTCATTATGTCTATAATTATTCAACGGCAACGACCGAAATTGATACCACGGTCACCCCTGCTTGCTATAGTCGAACGAATCCGTCTGCGAAGGTCACCTGGAAGGGGGATAGCGCGGCCAGTGCATCTAATACAGCGCTCACTTTTGGGGATAATACAGGGAAGCTGTATCGCGAGCCCACTATTTTGACGGAGGCCAATGTTCCGGCAGGGAGTAACCTCGCGCTGGGATCGAATAATATGCTCAGAACTTTGTATGCGGATCCCTTACTCTCTTCTTATTGGTATAATGTGGGGGGGATCGTTGGAGTGATGTGTAAAAATGCTCCCGATCTGACTTCGGGCAGTGGGTCTGCTAATACCAATCCATCGGCAAAACCGTTTGTTGGTTTTTATACGGGGCAAGGTCCCGTGCGCTGGGTGACGACGAAAGGCGGCATTTCCTATATTGTGCAGACGAATGTCATTGAAAATTGGATTACGGTTCCTGCGGGAGGAGCCAATGCCAATACTTATCGGGTCCAATATTACGATGGAGCCAATTGGATTGGCGATGGTGATTGGTCTGTTTCGGGAAACTTC
>JAZKBH010000107.1:0-1882 GCA_040388725.1 Verrucomicrobiota bacterium | reverse complement strand
CCGATTCACCCTCTTTTTTATCGGATCAAAATACACAAGACTCTGGCGTCTTCTTTTTTCAAAAACACGATAAATCCAACTCCTACCAATAAGTAAATGGAGGGGCAGACGCCGTCTGCCTTCCCCGTCCCAGAGGCACAGAGCCTGTACCTCTCCATTTTAATTTACTCTAATTGGCTGAGGAAATCTCTTCCACTAACTCTTTTATTTTTTTAGATAAAATGGAGTACCCTTGAGGCGTCGGATGAATTTGATCTCGATAATACTCGCTTTTCCATTCCGGAAGAGTGCGAATATCGATAAACTTCCATCCATTCTCTTCCGCCTGAGCCTGAATTCGGGAAGAAAGAAAATCATAAAAAGGATTCTCGTGATTTGAAAACTCTCCTTTGTCCGGATAAAAAACGATGATTTTATATTTTAATGGATGACTTTGAAGTGCTTGTAATTCATTCGAAAGACCATCGAATTCTTCATCCATTCGTTTGAGTGAATTCTGTGCGGGCGATTTGACCCAAAAAAGGAGCGAGGGATATTTGACCTTCAGATTCCCTTCAAAAACATATTTATTCAGCACGTAATAACTGAGCAAAAGGGGCCTCGATCGGGGATGGGTCGCGTCCGTCCACCATTTGCTCCGATCTTGAAAGTCACCGCTATTAAAAACCCAAATCAATCCATCGAGACCCGGCATCACTTCAGGATGACGATCGAGATATTCTTTCTCATTGAGAAACCCCCAGCTGGGAGCTCCAATCGGCCAGACTCGGTATTCCTCGCCGAGTAAACCTTGAAGTTGAGGACCTAACTTTTCAACCTGCCGATAAGGATTTCCCCCTTGAACCAAACTATCTCCCAAAAGAAGGAGATCCATTTTTTCACTCGGCTCGTAATTTTCAGAGACCCCCATGCTCTTATCGTTGTAACACCAATCATTTTTGTTCAAAAACTTCCCCGACTGAGAAGGCGCTGGAATATACCCGATTTCTGAATCGGTCTGATAAATAGGGAAATTTCCCAATCCAGCAGTACGAACCCCGACTTCTGAAATTCCGATGAACAACCCGATGCTTAAAACGACATATTTCCATCGGTTCATATTCATTTCCTCTTTCTACGATTTGACGACGAACCAGGAGGGAGATTCATCCTCCCCTTCTCCTGAAATCAAAATTTCGAGTTTTTTCTCAAGAGCAAATTCACGGACCGCACGGCGCACGCCAAAAATGCCTCCGATAAAAACTCCATCCAAATAGTCGTGTCCGCCCAAAACTCCGCCTTTTTTAACTTTGGGATACCACGCTTCAATATCGGCTTTGATCGCATCGTAATTGTGTTGGGCATCGAGATAAATAAAATCCATGGTCTCCACGCCAAAAATAGCAGCCGCTTCCAGTGACGTTTTTCGAATAATGACCGATCTTTTTCCAAAGACAGAGAGTTTCTCTTTGGTTCCTTCATATCGCTGATCATGAAGATTTTGAGGTGCATTATTGATATCTCTATATTCTTCTCCAAACTCTTTCCAAGGATCGATGGAGTAAAGTCGCTCCCCTTTCCATGTGGAAAGGATATGACGAGAATACTCTCCTTCACAAACTCCAATCTCCACTCCCTTTGCGAGAAGTCCCTTTGATTCTAAAAGTTGATTAAATTCTCTTCGACTAGGAATCACGATGGATTCATTTAGCATCTCTTCAGCGGGGTTTACAGGATCGCTCATAAATTTGTAGCTCTTTAGCGTAAGGAGGTTCCTTTGTTTCACAAGGAAAACCAAAGAAATAAACCCAATGCGCAATATGACATTCAGAATTTAAAAATGGGAGGGCCAAGCGATGCGCGGCCGTGGTTTTAAGAGGTAACAGAATCGTGGCCGCGCATC
>JAZKBH010000106.1:3421-5817 GCA_040388725.1 Verrucomicrobiota bacterium | reverse complement strand
CACCAAAATGGAGCAAAGATTTTGATCAGCCTCGGGGGTGGTAGTTTTGAGCTTTTTCCACAAATCTGCGGAAGTCAAAAATCTTTCAATCGTCTTGTCGCGGGAATTGCTCATTTTGTGGATCTAAACGATTATGATGGTGCCGACTTGGATTGGGAGGGGGAAATTACTTCGGAGCAAGGAGTGCTCTGGGGGAATCTGGTAAAAGCACTTCGTGTCGAATTTAATAAAATCGAAATTTCCAAAAAAAGAAAATTATATCTTATTACAGCGCTCCCCACAGGCACTTGGTTTACGGGGAAATTGGATCCTACTGTGTTGCGTAGCGATTTGGATTTCATTAATTTAATGGCCTACGATGCGGGGATGGAGTCGCTCGGTTATCATGCGGCGTTGGAGCCTGCTCCGGAAGATCCTCGAAAAATTGGTTTTGTGAAGACCTTACAGTATTTGACCGAAGAGTTGCAGATTCCAAAGCAAAAAATATGTGTGGGAATGCCGTTTTATGCTTATAGCTACGAGAATGTCGCGCGGTATGAGCCCATTTCCAAAGAAGGCTCTCTTAAGAGACGGTTTGAAAAAAGTTGGTCGGAAATTAGTGTTCTGACGAAGGATTGGAAGCGGGATTATGATCCTGTGACTCGCGGTGCTTGGTTTACTTCACCCGATGGGAAAACGGTCATTCCTGCGGATGATCCCCAGAGTATTCGAGAAAAAACAACATGGATCAAGGAAAACGGCTATCGCGGTGTGTTTTGTTGGGCAATGCATCACGATGTCATGCTTGATGGATCTGCCCCGTTGACGGAGGCGATGGACATGGCATTTCCAAAAAAATAATCAAAGATTATGAAATCTTCTCCTGATGAACGTTATTCTCGAATTTCCTATCGTCGTTGCGGCGCAAGCGGTTTGAAGCTTCCTCTTCTTTCCCTGGGCTTCTGGCAATCCCTCGGTGACCCGGGTAACGAAGCGGAGTGTCGCCGTTGCATGTACGCCGCATTTGATCAGGGAATCACCCATTTCGATCTCGCCAATAATTACGGATCGCCTGCTGGAAACGCTGAATGGGTGGTCGGAAAGATTCTCAAAGATATGCCTCGTGAAGAACTTATAATTTCAACCAAAGCGGGATGGGGAATGTGGTATGGGCCTTACGGAAGCGGAGGAAGTCGAAAATACCTGATCTCCAGTGTGGATCAGTCTCTCCAACGATTGGGTTTGGATTACGTCGATATTTTTTATCATCATGTTCCTGATTTGGAGACTCCCGTTGAAGAAACTTTAATGGCTTTGGAACAAATCGTTCGTCAAGGAAAGGCTCTGTATGTGGGAGTCAGTTCTTATTCAGGTGCTCTTTTTCGAAAGTCTGTTGAATTTATGAAGGAGCGAAATGGTCCACCTATCACCGTTCATCAGCCGTCTTATAGCATGCTGCGGCGTACGATTGAAAAAGATCTTTTGCCTCATACCGCAGAAATGGGAACGGGAGTTATTGCTTTTTGTCCTCTTTACGAAGGTCTTTTGACCTCACGTTATCTCAATGGATTGCCTGAGGGATCCCGCCTGGCCAAAAGTGAGGAAGGTCGAAAAAGATATGAGAATCTCAAGGCGGATGGAACTTTAAATCGATTACAGCAGTTAAACTGTTTTGCCGCGGAACGAGGTCAGACTCTTGCCCAGCTTGCACTCCTCTGGGTGCTGCGGGATCCGCGCATTACCAGTGCCTTGATTGGCGTCTCTCAAGTCCATCAATTATTAGAGAATCTCAAAGCACTCGAGGCTCCAGCACTTTCGGTGGATGAATGCGCACAAATTGAAGTCATTTTGAAAACATAAGATGTGTTTGCATTAGTTTGGAAATTTCACAAATACTTCATTGTTGTTGGCCTTCTTCCTTTTTTGAGTGGAAAAGTCAATCGGCTGTATCCGGGAAAGTCGTATTACAAACTCATCAGAGGATGTCATTTACTAAACTAAAAACAAACCAAAGAGAGATTCTTCATGAATTCAGTGGTTACTTTTGCTCTGTTGGGGGCCGGCGACCGAGGTCACACCGTATCTAATTGGGTTGTGGAACATCCTTTCCTTGTAAAAATCGTCGCAGTTGCAGAACCGAATGACGCATTGCGTGAAAGAATTGCGAGGGCCCATGATATTCCTTCTTCCCATCAATTTAAAAGCTGGGAACAACTTCTCGCCCAACCGCAACTCGCGGATGCCGTCATTAATACGTTGATGGATCAACTTCACGCTCCTTCGGCGACGAGAGCAATGAAGCTCGGATATCACATGATGCTTGAAAAGCCGTTAGCGACGTCTCTTGAAGACTGTCTTGAGATTTATCGGATACAAAACGAAAGTAAGCGCATTGTCAGTGTGGGGCATTCATTACG
>JAZKBH010000106.1:2706-3411 GCA_040388725.1 Verrucomicrobiota bacterium | reverse complement strand
CGTTATCACCCGGTTTACCTTGAACTTAAACGGTTAATGGATGAAAAGGCCATTGGAGAGCTCCTCTCTTTCGATCAACTCGAAGCTGTTGATCCTATTGATTATTCTCATAGTTATGTCCGTGGAAATTGGGGCAATCAATCCCGAAGTGCCTTCATGCTCATGACGAAGAGCTGTCATGATATTGATATCTTGACGTATCTTGTTGGAAAGAAGTGTCGCCGCGTCAGCTCTTTTGGATCTTTGGCTTACTTCCGAAAAGAAAATGCTCCCGAAAATGTTCCGAAGCGTTGTTCGGAAGACTGTCCGATCGAGTTCTCGTGTCCTTATTCGATTTCGAAAGTTTATTGCAATCCTTCTTCTCCTTGGAAAAGACACCTCGAACGATTAGGTTCCCCGGTAAGTCGTGGTGAAGAAAAGCGAGCTATTCTCGAAGCAAGCCCTTTCGGGCGTTGTGTCTACCATTGCGATAATGATGTCGTTGATCACCAGGTGGTTTGTTTTGAATTTGAAAACCATGTGACGGGAACATTTACGATGACCGCTTTTGCGGCTCCCTCAGGCCGCTCTATTCGTTTGCATGGGACTCAGGGCTGGATTCGGGCAAAATTAGAAAACAACGAAATCGACATTGTTCGTTTTCAGGATAATGCTCAAATTTCTTATAAAATTCCATGCAAGGAGGGAAGCCAGCGAGCGGCGGAT
>JAZKBH010000106.1:0-2590 GCA_040388725.1 Verrucomicrobiota bacterium | reverse complement strand
CATATTGACGACGGTTGTGGAGTCTTTGGAAAGTCATAAAATCGTTTTTGCCGCTGAAAAAGCACGTCTTGAAAAACGTGTCGTCGATCTCCATGAGTTTCACTGCAATTGATCTTGGTGGGTTCTTGCGTTTCTCTTCTTACTCTTCAGGAGTCTATTTCAATAACACCTTTACGGATAATGACCACTGCTTGCGGAGTTGATTTTATAATAGCCATCGACCCCACTGGCAAATAAATCACTATTTATTATTTTTCTGGAGTCGACTGCTAAAAATCAAAAATTACAAAAGTAGACTCTATTCTAAGAAACTCGGGGTAGAGAGGGATTGGCTTCGCCTTTACGATAGAGGCTTTGCTGAGAAAAGGATGTCCTTCGGACGGGTGATCGAACTACGTTCGAATCCAAATAGGGTACTTTGTACTAAGTAAAGGAAGCTCTGGACAGAGAGGGATTGACGCCCTGTTACCCTATGTCTTCCAAAAATCGTGCTCCGCACAAAACATAAAGCTCTGGACAGAGAGGGATTCGAACCCCCGTTAGCTTTCGCTAAAGTAGTTTTCAAGACTACCGCATTCAACCACTCTGCCATCTGTCCTAGAATGGAAAGAATACCTTACAGAGAGTTTTGGCCGTTGAAAAGCGAGAATTATCACGGAAACCGTTTTTGATGCATCACCAGAGGCTCGATCATTTCGTTCCAGGTCGACTCTTTGCTCTCCTGGGCATAGATCGTCGGGTATTGATTTGTAACCCATTGTTCTAGATCGATCCCTTGAGAGTTTTCAAAGTGGATGAGAAATTCATCCATTTCAAAGTACGGATAAAGGGCCATGTGGCCGACCGCGAGATTGAGCGAACGATGTGCCGCCTCTTGTGAGGAGAGATGTTTTTGATCGATTAAATACAGCGCACTCGCGAGTCCTGTCCGGTCCGCTCCGGCCTGACAATGAAGAAGGAGAGGATAGGTCGCTGTATGAAAAGCATGGAGAAGCTTTAAAATTTCATCGGGTTCTGGGAGATGTTTGGCCGACCATCGAATGTCGAGATGATCGATTCCTAATCTTTGACAGATTTCGATCTCTTCGTCATACCACGGTTTATGAGTGTTTTTGCCTCGAAGATTAATGACGGTTTTGAGGTGGTATTGACGAATGGTTTTTTCCAAGTCTTCGCTATTTAATTGGGAGCTTCTAAAAACACGCCCTTGATCGACGGGATGAATATTATGAGTAAATATTCGCCATCCTTGGATACAGATAAAAATAAATGCAGGAATGAAGGCAAAAAGAATGATCCTACATTTCATCAGGTCATCGAAGCGGTTTATTTCTTTTTAGAAATCTTATTTTTTCTCCATTGGCCCGGAGGCATTCCAAATCGCTTTCGAAAGGTGCGGTTGAAATAGTGATCTCCTTGAAACCCACAAGAAGAGGCGATTTCTTTGATGGGGGTATTTGTGGTTTTTAACATCTGTTGGGCTTTATTGAATCGGATCGTTTCCAGATATTGCTTCGGAGACTGATGATATCTTTCTCGAAATTGACGAAAAAGAGTACTGCGACTGATCTCGAGTCGATGGGCAATTTCTTTCAAGGTAATCGGATGGTCAAATTCATGATCGAGGGCAAAACGGATTGATTCCGCGATATCGGGGGAGTTTTTTTGTCGATTTCTTTCCGCATGCATTTCGAGAATTTCAATCAATTGCCAGGCGGCGGAGGTCGAACAAAAGGGGTAATCGAGTGAATGGGGGTACTCGGCTTCCATTTTAATAAAGATTTTTTGGAGCTCTTCTAAATAGTCTGTTTTAATGATTGGTTGATCGAGCCTGAATCCGATTTTTTGAACCGCTCGAGCCACGGCATTTCCCTCGAGGGTGAACCAAGTATAGTGCCACGGTTTTCCGGGGAGATCGTAATAGAAAGCATGTTGACCCGGAAAAAGGAGAAAAAGATCTCCCGCTTTGACAGGATAGGGAACTCCATTTTGTTCGAAAACGCCTTCTCCTTTTTCAATGATATGAACGGAATACTGAGAGGAAATTTTTTTATGATGATGTCCGCGGTGACTTATAATTTTCCCCCAACAGGCAACATAAATTTCGAAGGGAACTCCTTCCATGACAGGAGTGGAAAGAAGGCTGTAAACGGGAGCGGTGTAAGGCGGATTTTTGGATAAATGAGCCATTTGTGTAACTTTAAAGCCTTTCTGCCCATTGAATAGGATAATTTATGATCCTAAAGTTTAATATGAAATTAAACCAAATACGAGTTTCACGTTGCTTTCTAAGAGGAGTTTTATGATTAAAATAGGTCTCGTTGGAGCCGGCAGTCGGGGCAGCTATTTAGCCGCATGTATTGAAAAAACGGGATTAGCGAAAATTGCTTATGGGGTAGACGTTAATCCGTCGGTAGCGAAGCAACACATGAAGGCTAACGAAAAAGATTATGAGATTCGGTCATCACCCCAGGAGATGTTTGAAGATTCTGAGATTGATGCCGTGATCGTGGCAACACCCGATAATCTTCATGCAGAGCATGCGTGTGCGGCGATGAAGCAAGGAAAAGCGGTCTTTTGTGAAAAACCG
>JAZKBH010000105.1:9485-15131 GCA_040388725.1 Verrucomicrobiota bacterium | reverse complement strand
GAGAGAAAACAGAAGCATGGCCGCGCATCGCTTGGCCCTCCCTTTCCATTCACCAACAAGTTTTGTATTTTAGGTCGTAAAACGAGTCTTCATGCAAGATCTGGGTTAAATTTAAATCAAGTTCTTGCCATCTAGGGGGTTCGCCTAGAATGCCTTAGGCGTTCTACGAATAGTTTGAAATCTTCCTTTTTGATAGAGTTCTGAAAATAGAACTAAGGAAGATAGAATGAAATACGAAACGACGACCCGCCACTTTCACTTGAAATTGACTTTGATTAAAAACCGTCTTCAGGAAATGTTTGATCATTTGACGGATGAAGATCTTTCCTACGTCATGGGATGGGAAGGAGAATTTGAGGCACGCTTGAGCCAACGATTGGGAGTCTCTTCTAAGGGAGTTCGTCGTTTATTAAAGAAATGCGGAGTCGATTGGGTGGATTCAGCTCAGATCTCCGAAAAAATGATCCGTTCTCATTCACTCTCACGATATGTGGAATAACGGTATCAGCTTACTTTCCGTTATAAATGGAAAAGGAAATATGCGATGAACACCCCCTTTTATAAACATATGGTTGCGGGCTTCCTGAAAAGTGAAGATCAAGAATACGAGCTCTATGCCTGCGCGAACGGCAATTTTGATGATGCTCAATCGCTTCTGACGATTCATCTCAAGTGTTATATCCGACTTGTCTCTATTCCTGATGCCCATTTGTATCCCGAGTGGCTCCCTCCTAGTGAAATTGTTTCCACGACTTGTTTCGAAAAGGGGGCGAAACCTTATTTCCAGGAGATGCTTAGATTATGGTTTAAAAAAGTTCATACCTCTATTCCTCAGGCGGAAGAATGGGGTCTTGAAAAATTTTCGGAAATAAAAACCCCTGTTTGCGCCCTCTAATTTATCAATCCTATTTTCAAAAAGATCTCTAAGGAAGGGAGAAAAGCATGAAAAGAAGGTGTTTAAAATAAATCACAGAATGGTGTAGAATTAAACTCTATTTTCTCTTTTTATTTTGATCTGGTTTGTGATTAATTCGCCTTTCCTGCCTTAGAGATTTAGTTTCTTTGGATTAGGAGTAGCACGATCTTTAAAAGCACTCTCCATTATTTTTCTTTATAGCTTTAAAATTTGCTTGGATTCGATCGATTTCTTTTTTACGAATTTTCGTCCAGCAATTCATGTTCTACTTCTTTAATTTATTAAGACTTAGGGCGAGTCTGGTATTCATTTTATTTTCTGCAGATTCGTCTGTAGAGGAAAACTTCTTATTTTTACCTCGGGAGATGGGGTGAATTGAAATCACAGTTGTTTTCTTCATCTAGACAACGAAAAAATAGCGGTAGGGGATTTACCTAGATGGAGCGAGGTCGCCTCCCAATTGTGGGTGGAGTTATTTTTGAGTACCTTGCATATATGAAATCGATCTTGTCCTCCGTTCGTCTTGCAAATGAAATGCAAGACTCCCCAAGCGAAAAAGAGGTTGCGATCCGCGCTCGTCAAATATTAAGCGAGGGAGGCTTTTCTCAAGGCGAATTTGACTGTTGGTTACAAGCGGAATATGAGTTCATGCAATTGCCGACGAATCATCTCGCTACCTTGGATATGAGCTTTTTTGGGTGCTCCTCTGGATCACCTTTCATTATCGAGGTGACTCGCTCTTTAGAGGAATTGCTCGAGCGTTTTAATTTTTAAATTCTTTTTTGGAAAGATCGCTGCGAATTCAAATGTCATTCTAAAATCTAATGAAAGGAACCGGTTTTATTCTACCCCTTACGATTTATGAAAAATAATTTAATTCCATTTTCTCTAAATATGCATCCTCCTTCTCTTTCAGAGAAAATTGCTCCCCCCATCGACATTCGAAAGAAGTGGGCTCCTTTCTATCAAGCGATGCGTAAAATGCGCGCGAGGTTAATTTGGACCACAGAAAAATTAAAAAATGATCTATTCAAGAAAAATGGAAAAACAGCGATCAAGACATCTCCCATTTCTGATGATGTCATCGAACGAGAAACACACCTTCGTGAATTATCCACTGCTGAAGAAAGCTTGATCAAAATCAATGAGGCTCTGAGCCGAATTGAAAAGAATGTTTATGGGATTCGTGAACCGAAAAACCCGTCGACACCTGAAAAAAGACTAGAAGAAGTTTCCAAACAATATTTCGTCGCTGAGCCTAAAATTGATCCTCCAACGAGAGTCAGATCAGCGTGTGGGAAAGCGCCTTGGTATGCTCTTCAATTGAGACAAACTGCCTAGAATCGATCCGGATCGAGCCTCATGTGAAAGCGCTCGATTTTCAGACTCTTAAATCAAGAGGCAAATGCTTGTCGTGTTAGTCATGATGACGCCTCACGATATATCGAAGCGCGTCGTAAAGCCTTTAGAGTGCTTGCGCGAAGAGCTTTCCTCTCGATTGCATATCAACTTAACGCTTCTCTGAACCGATGTGCTGCAAACATTCTTGAATCGCAGGAATAAGAAGGGGGAGACATTCTTCAATAGCACGAGGGTTCCCGGGAAGATTGAGAATCAAACCGTTTCCCCGGATTCCAGCGGTCGCACGGGAGAGGATGGAGGTTTTGACTCGTTCGTACGTTTTAAGACGAATGATCTCTCCAAATCCCGGCAACTCTTTCTCGATCACTTTTCGGGTCGCTTCCGGCGTCACATCTCTCGGGCCAGGCCCTGTGCCCCCGGTGGTGATGACGAGACAACAGTTCGCGACATCCACCAATTCCATTATTTTTTGTTCGATTAAGCCTTGGTCGTCGGGAATTAAGACTCGGGTCCACTCGATTGATTTTCCGAGGCTCTCGGAAAGAACGCGTTCAATCTCCGGTCCACTTTCATCTCTATAGATCCCTTGGGAGGCCCGATCGCTTAAAGTAATTCTTCCGACTTTCATAAAGATGGTTTGATTCTCATTAAACCCAATTCTTACGTTGGAAACTCAAAAACATAAATCTCTTAGGAATGCAGGGGAGGCCGGAAAAGAAAGAAAAAAACCGTTTCACAGAATTTAAAGCCCGTTTTCTCTTTTTTATTTCTGATAGGCCGTGGCATGGGAAGGGCTATTTGGAAGTCCTCTCGGACTTTTTATAATCATAAATAGACTCAAAATTTGAAACCCCTGAATAAACTATGAATTATTTTCATTATTTTTAAATTATAATTCATTATTTTTATATCACAGGAAAAGGCCTTTGGCATCAAGAATGCTTTTTAAGAGGTCGTTATGGCTTCTTTTCCTCTTCTTATTCCAGACAATGCGCCGTTTACAACGGAGCAACGGGCTTGGTTGAATGGTTTTCTTTCGGCGTGGCTTTCAAAGGAAAATCCACAAACCCTTGGAAGTTTTTCTTCTCCCGCTACCACCCCTCCTCTTCTCGTTCTTTTTGGGAGTCAAAGTGGAAATGCGGAAGGATTAGCGAAAAAAATTGGGAAATTGGCGAAAACGAAAAATATCCAACCCCGCATTCTAAATATGGAAGCCGCGTCTGTAGGCGATCTTCAAAAAGGGCATCCCACGGTCATTGTGACCAGTACTTGGGGAGAAGGGGAGATGCCAGATAATGCCAAAACTTTTTGGGAGAGCATTCAACAGGAAAATGCCGCTCGCCTCGAAGGGCTTCCGTATGCGGTTTTGGCCCTCGGGGATAAAAACTATGGCGATACTTTCTGCTATGCGGGTCGACAATTTGATGAACAGCTTGAGAAGCTCGGTGCGAATCGGCTTCATCCCCGTATTGAGTGTGATGTCGATTTTGAAACAATGGCGTTGGAATGGATTGATGTGGTTTTAGGAAAAGTGGAAAAAATCGAACCGAATCTTACCCACTCAAATACTCCGTCCGCGGAGTCCATCCCTTCTTCCGTTTTGCCTGAGATCATCGGCTATTCGTCGAAACGACATTTTCCGGCTCCTTTTTTAAAGAATCAACCGCTGAATGCCGCAAGCTCCGCCAAAGATGTGCGACACCTTGAATTTTCATTAGAGGGATCCGGTCTTCATTATGAGGTCGGAGATGCGTTAGGCGTGATGCCAGAAAATAGTTCCCCATTCATCTCTGAAATTTTGGAAGCGGCCGCACTCACCGGCGAAGAGAAAGTCGAGATCGATGAGAAAGGAACCTTGAGTCTTCGAGAGGCTTTAACCTCTCATCTGGAATTACGTTCCCTTCTTACGACGCTCCCTTCTCCCGGAACTTCCGCGGCCCAACTCGTTGAAAATTTAAAGCCGCTCAAACCTCGCTTGTATTCGATCTCCTCTAGCCCCAAAGCCCATCCGGGAGAAGTTCATCTGACGGTCGGAGCGGTTCGCTTTGAAAGCGGAGGAAAAGCGCGCGGCGGAGCCTGCTCTACTTTTTTGGCGGATCGTCTTCCTCTCGGAAAAACGGCAGGGGTTTTTATTCAAACCTCGCATGGATTTCGACTCCCCACCGATCCGACTCGATCGATGATTATGGTGGGGCCAGGAACAGGGATTGCTCCCTTTCGGGCTTTTCTGGAAGAGCGGGAAGTGATCGCTGCTCCTGGAAAAAATTGGCTCTTTTTTGGCGATCAAAAATCGGCGACCGATTTTCTTTATCGCGATCAGTTGGAAGGGTGGGTGAAAACGGGTCATTTGACTCGTCTCGATACCGCTTTTTCCCGGGATCAAAGCGAAAAAATTTATGTGCAAGATCGGATGCGAGAAAATGCATCTCTTCTTTGGAATTGGTTACAAGAAGGGGCGTACTTCTATGTCTGTGGCGATGCTCAACGGATGGCCAAGGACGTCGATGAGACACTTCTCCGCATTATCCTCGAACAAGGATCCATGAGCGAAGAAGAGGCCAAAACCTGGGTCTCGACTTTAAAAAAAGAGAAACGCTACCAACGGGATATTTATTAAATGAAGACGCTTGCTCCAACCTCCGAAGATTTTAGCGCGGAACAAAAACGATATCTCGAAGGATTTTTTGCCGGTGTCCAAGCTCGAGGAATTTCGTTTGGGGATCTCGTTCCGACGCCACAAGCTCCTGCCGCTCCTGATTTGGAATCCTTCACCAAAGAAGAACGGATCAAACATGAGCTCCATCCCTTCGATGCCTATTCTCAACTTTTGGAGGATGCTCATTTCAATCAACCTCCCGAACCGGAAAATGCCTTTCGTTACAAATGGAGCGGGCTTTTTTGGTTGAATCCGGTCAAGGATGGATACATGTGCCGACTCCGGATTCCGGGCGGTTCCATTAAATCCTATCAACTTCGGGAGCTTGCTCAGACCGCCGAAGAACTTACGACCGGTTATATTCAAATCACGACTCGGAATAATTTTCAAATCCGCCTCATTGCACCGAAAGATTGTCCGGAAGTCTTGCGCCGAATTCAATCGTGTGGACTCCATTCCCGAGGAGCAGGAGCCGATAATATTCGAAATATCACAGCCACTCCCACCGCCGGCTTTGATCCCTACGAGCTCATCGATGTCACCCCTTTTGTCCATGATCTGGCCCAAACCATCATTTCGTCCCGTGAATTTTATGATCTTCCTCGAAAGTTTAATATCGCCATTGATGGCGGAGGATTGATCAGCACAGTGGAAGATACCAACGATATCGGAGCCACCGCCGTGCGAATCCAAGCGAATGATCAAGGGATCG
>JAZKBH010000105.1:0-9475 GCA_040388725.1 Verrucomicrobiota bacterium | reverse complement strand
ATCGCGCCCGGAATCTATTTTCGGATCGCTCTCGGCGGCGTCACCGGCCATCAAACCTTTGCGAGCGATTGGGGCGTGGTGGTGGAGCCAAAAAATCTTTTGAAAGTGATGACCGCTCTTCTCCGACTCTTTATTCGGGATGGGGATCGGAGTAATCGTAAAAAAGCCCGTTTCAAATATCTCGTCGAGAAACGGGGACTTCCGGGATTACTGGAAGATTGCGAAGCATTACTCGGCTTCAAATTAACACGTCTTCCTGCTCAAACCACTTTTCAAGAAAAAGCGCGCCATCCGGCCAGCACGCATCCTCATGTGGGCGTGTTTCCTCAAAAGCAACTGGGCCTTTATTACATCGGCGCTTCCGTTCCGGTGGGTCAAATCACCGCGAAACAATTAAAATCGATTGCCGAAATTGCGGAAAATTATGGATCAGGAGATGTGCGTCTGACGGTATGGCAGAATTTTTTAATTCCGAATGTTCCTGAAGGTTTCGTCGAGACGGTTTGTAAGCGTTTGAATCGATTGGGATTTCACACCATCCCCTCTCCTGTTCGTAGCGGGGTGATCGCCTGCACAGGAAACAAGTACTGTAAATATTCGGCCACCGATACCAAGGGGCACGCGCTCGAGCTTGCGGAGTATTTAGAGAAGCGCGTGAAGTTGGATCAGCCCGTGAATATCCATTTCACCGGATGTCCTCACTCTTGCGCCCAACATTATATGGGCGATATCGGATTACTTGGGGCCAAAGTCAAGGTGAACGGAGAATCGATGGAAGGGTATCACGTTTGTCTCGGAGGAGGATTTGGAAATCATCAACACGTCGGACGCCAAATTTTTACCGGGATCGTTTTTGAAGAGCTTAAATCTCTCATCGAAAAAATTCTGAAAGTCTACCTCACCCATCGTCAGGAAAGTGAGGCCTTCCAAACTTTCTGTAATCGTCACGAGATCGGAAAACTCCAGGAACTTTTTTCGCCCTCCTAATTTCATGGAGACCTTAACCCCCCATGTTTCCCTTCCGTCTTTGGCTTCTTTAACGGATGAAGTGAATCTGATTGATCGGTTTTTAGCCGAGCAAGCACAGCTCACCACCGCGGTGACTCGCTTCAGTCAATGGCATGAGCAAAGTCCTCATTCCCTTTCTAGCAAAAAATTATATCAGGAGCTTATTCCGTTGGAGCAACCGAAAAAAGGAGAGCAATATGGATTTCAAGTTGATCTTGATGTTTGTTCGGGATGTAAAGCCTGTGTCACCGCCTGTCATAGCTTGAATGGACTCGATGACGATGAAATCTGGCGTAATGTCGGTACTCTTCACGGGCGAAACGATCATGCACTTCAGCAGACCGTCACGACGGCCTGTCATCATTGTCTCGATCCCGCCTGCAGCAACGGATGTCCTGTATTAGCTTATGAAAAAGAGGAAGAGACCGGAATCGTTCGGCATCTCGATGATCAGTGCATCGGGTGCCAATATTGTATTTTGAAATGTCCCTACGACGTTCCCAAATACAATGAGAAACGAGGGATTGTTCGGAAGTGTGATATGTGTCACAGCAGACTCCTGGTCGGGGAAGCCCCTGCCTGTGTGCAAGCTTGTCCCAATGAGGCGATCAAAATCGTCAAGATTCAGCATTCCGCCATTCTCGAACTCTCCACTCATCCCCTCGTGCCCGGAGCTCATGATTCTTCTTATACGTTGCCCTCCACACAGTATCTCTCCAAAAAAACGCAGGATCTAGAGCCTGCCGATGCCACCGCTTTTAAAATAGAATCCCCTCATTCTCCGTTGGTCTTCATGTTGGTCTTCACGCAAGCCGCCTGTGGAGGATTTTGGGCAAATGGCGTTCATTTTTTCACAACGGGAGAATTTTCTCGAGGCCTTTCTTTTCTTTCTCTTTTTCTTCTTCTGGTCGGACTTTTTTCGAGCAGCCTTCATCTGGGACGTCCTCTTCATGCGTGGAAATCGTTTCTCGGATGGAGAAAGTCGTGGCTCAGCCGCGAAGTCCTTGCCTTCGGCGGATGGCTTTTATGCGCTTTGGTTTCCTGCGTGCTTCCCGAAATCGTCACTTTTTTCTCACTCACTCCTTTTACCCAATTTTCCATCACCACGATGAATTTAGGAACGGCTCTCCTCGCCGTTTTTTGTTCCATCATGGTCTATGCCGATACCCCCCGGCTTTTTTGGACTTTTCACCGGACCGCCGGAAAGTTTTTAGGAACGAGTCTGATTTTAGGCGCGGCGCTCGCGATGATCTTTATCCCTAAAAACTTTTTTCTCTCTCTGGCCGTTTCGGTCGCCGTTTTAAAACTCGCGATGGAAGCGGGTTTTGTGAGACGTCATCTTTCTGAAGAGTCGTCTCATCCTCATACCCAAAGTGCACGTGTCGTTTGGGTTCTTCTCAAACCGCTTTTTCTCATTCGCCTCGGTATTACGCTTTTGGGGCTTCTTGTGCTCGGCATTGAACCGATCTCCGCCACCTTTTTTCTCCTCATCGGCGAACTTCTCGAACGACGTCTTTTTTTCCAAAGCGTCAGAGCTCCACGCATGCCCGGAAATTTTTAAGATGATCGAGCGAATTAAATCTCTCATTCCGGCGTTTCGCTCGTGGGATGGTCCTTTGACTTCTCTTCTGGTGCAAGAACCCGGTCGATTTGGATTGGGCCAGCTTCCGGTCGAGCGCCAACCAGATTCGATTACGACCTCGGTCTGTGGATTTTGTTCTACCGGATGTAATCTGACGCTTCATTTGCAAAAGGGAGAGGCCGTGAATCTCACCCCCGATCCCTTTCATCCCGTGAATCGAGGAGCCGCTTGTCCAAAAGGCTGGGAGGCACTTGCTCCTTTGAAGAGCTCTGATCGAGCAACCGATCCCCTTCTCCGTCAGAAGGATGGAAGCTACCAAAAAATTACATGGGGGGAAGCCCTCGATGTTTTTGTTTCGCGGATGCGAAGCATTCAGAAAAAAAATGGTGCGGCGTCCACGGCCTATATCAGCACGGGTCAGATTCCGACGGAAGAAATGGCACTGCTGGGAGCCGTGGCGAAATTTGGCATGGGAATGATTCATGGCGATGGGAATACACGCCAATGCATGGCGACGGCGGTGACGGCTTATAAAGAATCGTTCGGATTTGATGCCCCTCCTTTTTCCTATCAAGACTTTGAACAATCGGACACGATCGTGCTCATCGGTTCCAACCTTTGCATCGCCCATCCGATTCTCTGGCAACGCATTCTCAAAAATAAACGTTCTCCCTCCATTGTTGTTATCGATCCTCGTAAAACCGAAACGGCTTCGGCAGCGACCCATCATTTGGCGTTGAAATCGAAATCCGATCTCGTTTTTCTGTATGGGGTTGCGCGTGAATTGATTCAACGCCAATGGATCGACTCTCCCTCTATTGAAACGCATTGTTCAGGGTTCTCGGAATTTTCTCATTTTGTAGATTCCTATACTCCTGAAATGGTGAGAGAAAAAACAGGTCTCTCAGTGGAAGCTTGGAATTCCTTTCTTCAACTTCTGCAACCGGGTCGACGCGTTTCATTTTGGTGGACCATGGGAGTCAATCAAGGCCATGAAGCGACTCGCACCGCGCAAGCGATTATCAATCTCGCCTTAATGACCGGCAATATCGGAAAACCAGGAACGGGAGCCAACTCGATCACGGGACAATGTAATGCGATGGGCTCCCGACTTTTTAGTAATACCACCAACCTTTATGGGGGACGTGATTTCAAAAGTTTAAAGGATCGATCGGATGTCTCCCGTATTCTTGAAATTCCACTCGAGAAAATTCCTTCGAAATCGAGCTGGGCTTACGATCAGATTATCGAGGGAATCGATACCGGAGAGATCAAAGGACTCTGGGTTGTGGCCACAAATCCCGCTCATTCCTGGATGAATCAAAATCGCTTTGAAGCACTCCGTGAGAAACTCGAGTTTCTCGTGGTTCAGGATATGTATCATCATACGGAGACCGCTCGTATTGCGGATTTAATTTTACCCGCCGCGGGGTGGGGAGAAAAAGAAGGGACCTTCATTAATTCTGAACGTCGCTTTTCCGTCTTACGAAAAGTTTCGATCGCTCCGGGGCAAGCCTTGGCTGATTTTTCCATTTTCCATTTAATCGCGAACGCTTGGGGTTGTGCCGATTTATTGAGGGAATGGGAAACCCCCGAAAAAGTTTTTCAGATTCTCAAAAAACTTTCCGCGGGGAGGCCGTGCGACATCACGGCCATCGATGACTTTGCTCTTCTTCAAAAGTCCGGTGGAATTCAATGGCCTTGTCGCTCGGGCGTTGACTTGAAGCCTTTCGATACTTCTCCGAACCAGGAACGACGCTTATTCGAAGATGGAAAATTTTATCACGATGATGCCAAGGCTCGATTTATTTTCGAGAACCCTCGGGAAGTCCCTGAGCCTGTCGATGTCTCCTTTCCTTTAACGCTTTTGACGGGTCGCGGCTCTTCTTCTCAATGGCACACGTTAACCCGCACCAATAAATCCGACGTCCTTAAACGTCTTTCGCCCTCTTCCTGTTATGTGGAAGTTCATCCGCGGGACGCTCAAAACTATGGCATGCGGGACGGTGAGCTCGTCACCATTTATTCTCGACGAGGATCGATTCGGGCCAAAGCATGGATCACCACGACGGTTCTCCCGGGGAATCTTTTTATTCCGATGCATTATCCGGAAGTGAATCAACTGACGCTGTCCGCGGTCGATCCTTATTCCAGACAGCCGGCCTATAAAGCTTGTGCGGTTCAAATCGGAGGGATTGCCCCATGAGTATGGATTCCCATGGTCGATTGATCGACTATCTGCGCATCTCCGTGACGGATCGATGCAATGAGCGTTGCACCTACTGCATGCCTCACGGCTATCAGGGGTGGTCGGAGAAAAAAGATCATCTAAATGCGGATGACTTGATTCGCATCGCCACCGCCGCGTGTAATCTCGGTTTTCGAAAATTCAGGCTCACGGGGGGAGAACCCCTCGTTCGTCACGACATTGTGGAGATCGCGGAACGTCTTTGGAATCTTCCGGGAGTAGAAACTTTAGGAATTTCCACCAATGGCACCTTGTTGCGTCAGCTTGCACATCCTCTTCGTCAAGCCGGGGTCAGAAGTCTCAACATCAGTCTCGATGCCCTCGACCCCGATCTTTACCACCAGGTCACGGGAGGAAAAATTCATCAGGTTCTGGAAGGAATCGACGCCGCAAAAGCGGAGGGGTTTGAATGCATTAAACTCAATACCGTTCTCATGCGAGGAATCACGGAATCTCAAATTCCGGCGCTTCTGGATTTGGCAGAGAAAAATAAATTTCCGATTCGTTTCATTGAACTCATGCCCCTTTCCGACCCGAAAATGTTGCTTCCGGAAAATTTTCTCTCCATTGCTGAACTCCAATCGCTCCTCGGAGGAATTGAAAATTTAGAACCCCTGCCCGAAACAGGGGAGAAGAAGATCGGCCATGGCCCTGCCCGTTATTATCGACTCCGATCGAATGGCGTTCGCATTGGACTGATTGGTGCCCTGACGAAAATCGATTTTTGCGGCGCCTGCAATAAATTACGACTGACCTCGGATGGCAAATTGCGCCCATGCCTCGGTCAACACGGGGAAATGGATTTGAAAGGCATTTTAAAACGGGGGACCGATGAGGATCTCGTGAATGCCTTTGCGGAAACGATTCGACAAAAACCGTTGGATCACAGTTTTCTTCAACAGTATCAACCTCAAAGACCGATGGTCGCGATTGGAGGATGAAGATGGATGATTTAAATATCTTTTCCGATTTTCCCATCTGGAGCAGCACAGGCCCTGTGCCCTCGGGTCCGAATGGGCAGAGAGCCTCTGCCCCTCCAAAGAAAAAGAGATGCATCTCTTGAAAGGTGAATTCGAAAAATGAAAATACTGTTATTTCACCATTTAAAGAATGTGACGGGTCACTCCGAAATCATTTTTGTGACCGCGAAACCGTTGCGTCCCGCAGATCTCTGGGATCACTTAATTCGGGATTATCCCCTCTTAGAAAAATATCGGAAAGAGACTCGAATCGCCTGTAACGAATGTTATGTGACGGAAGAAACCCTTCTCCACTCCGGAGATGAAGTCGCTTTAATTCCCCCGGTCAGTGGAGGTTGAAATGGAACTGGATCTTCAAATCATGACTTCGCCTCTATCCGTTGCTGCCGCCCTGCAAGATCCAACTCCCCATGAAGGGGCGATGGTCACGTTTGTCGGTTATGTGAGAGCAATGGAAAAGGGTCAAAAAATTAAAGGCTTGGTTTACGAAGCGTACGCGTCGATGGCGAGAAAAGAGATCGAACGCCTCGCTCGAGAAATTCATCTTCAGCATCCCGTCACATTTGTTCGCCTCATTCATCGGATCGGAAAAGTTGCTGTAGGCGAAGCCGCCATCGTTCTTTTAGTGATGGCGGGTCATCGAAGTGAAGCGTTTGAATTTGTTAAAATCATGATGGATCGATTGAAGGTCGATGTCCCCATTTGGAAAGTGGATGTTGTTTTATGAAGAAAAGTCTTCCCTCCGTTTTGGAAGTTCAATGCCGAATCCTCGATTCTCAAAAAGCGCTTCCTGCGGAAAAAGTTTCCCTCGACTCAGCCTTTCATCGATTCCTCGCTCGTGAACTGAAAGCGGGCGCAGATCGTCCTTCATTTAATCGTTCGGCGATGGATGGATTCGCCATTGCAGATCACTCCCCCCAGTCCTACCGCATCGTCGGAGAGACGGCTGCCGGAGAGAGAAAATTTCTCCCTCTCAAAAAAGGAACCTGTATCAAGGTCTATACGGGTTCCGCCCTTCCTCAAAATTGCATCGCGGTTCTTCCTCAGGAAACGGTGACCCTCTTGGAACAATCGATTCGTCCGGGCAGCCCTTGTGAGAAAACGTTTATCCGTCGAAAAGGGGAAGACGTTCAGCGATGGGATCGACTTCTCTCGCCGGGAACTCTTTTACGAGGACCTGAATTAGCCGTCCTCGCGCAGGAAGGAATGACTCAGCCTTCGGTTCATCGTCGTGTGGGCATCGCTCATCTGGCGATGGGCAAAGAGCTGGTCGATCCCGCACGAAAACCGGTGGGAGGACAAATTCGGGATAGTAATTCGATCCTTGTCCACTCCTTGCTGCAATCTCCCGCCTATCAACTTCACGCGCAACAACGGATCGATGACGATCCTAAAGCCGCGATCCGCTTTCTTCAAAGTGCACCCTGTCAAAAATCTTCGGTCCTCGTTATTTCGGGAGGAGCAGGAGAAGGGAATCACGATTGGGGGGAACGGCTCATTCATCAACTCGGTTTCCGTCTTTTCGTTCATGGCGTCAATCTTCGACCGGGAAAACCGCTCATGGTTGCCCGACGTCGGCATCAAACTCTTTTCGTTCTTCCCGGAAATCCGGTCTCCCATTGGGTGACGTGGGAGCTTTTTGTCCGTCCTCTCTTACGAGTCCTCAGCGGATCCCGCGTCTCTTTATCTCACTTTCCTTCTCGTCTGAAGAACCCATGGAGTTCTGGGTTGGATGAGCGGGATGTCTGGTGGCCCGGACGATTGGAATATCAGGAAGGTCAGGCGATGGTGACTCCGCTTCCGTTACAGAGTTCGGGGGATGCGAGTAAACTTTGCGGGGCCAATGCCTTGATTCATTTTCCCCCTCGAAAAGAGTCCTTTAAATCCGGCGAGGATGTCGCCACGATCCCTTGCGAAATATGATGAAAAAATTGAGCCATTTGGATGATCACGGAAACGCACACATGGTCGATGTCAGTGCCAAGCCTGAACAAATTCGTGAAGCGATCGCCTCCGGTTCGATTCATTGCAAGGCCTCCACCCTTCGACTTCTTAAAAAACAAGCTCTTCCCAAAGGGGATGTTCTGACCGTCGCCCAAATCGCGGGTATTCAGGCGGCGAAACAGACCTCATCCCTCATTCCCCTCTGCCATCCTTTACCGCTGCATCAGGTGGATCTCCAATTTAAAGTTCGCGCGACCTCCATTGAAATCACGAGTCGCGTTAAAACGACGGGAAAAACGGGAGTTGAGATGGAAGCCCTCACCGCCGTCAGTGTCGCCGCGTTGACTCTTTATGATATGCTGAAAGCCGTCGATAAAACGATGTCCATCGAGGGGATCCGTGTTTTAGAAAAAACAAAAAAACCGGTGAAATCATAAACATCGTTGTGCTTTTATTTTATTCACTGGAGGGACGAGCGCAGCGAGTCCTCGGGGTCGTCCCATCAAGGACTCTCAGCGCTCGTCCCTCCAATGTTTTGTTCTAACCGCATCTTAACCTTTTATGAAAATTCTCTCCCTCTTTATCTCTCCGGCTCATAATTATTTTGGTCATCATGGGCAGGCTTCGGGAACTCAAGAGACTCTTTCCGTGAATGAAGTCGAATGCATGGCTGGACACGGCTTGCGAGGCGATCGTTTTTTTGATTATAAAAAAAATTACAAAGGCCAAATCACTTTTTTTGCCCAGGAGATTTACGAAAGGCTTTGCCTCGATCTCTCCATTGAAGATAAATCACCCGCTGTTTTTCGACGAAATGTCATCACTTCAGGAATCGATTTGAATTCACTCATTGGCAAAAAATTTTCAATCCAAAATATTCTCTTCGAAGGAATGGCGGAATGTTCTCCCTGCTACTGGATGGATGAAGCCTTTGGTCCGGGAGCAGAAAAGAGACTTCAAGGTCAAGGAGGACTTCGAGCCCAAATTCTCACGACTGGTTTCTTGAAAATCGGATCCGCAGACTTTCAGGAAATCGGCTAGTCTTCTATGAATACCTCTCCCTTCACCGCTGCACTTCTCGCAGGAGGTCGCTCTTCGCGAATGGGTCAGGATAAAGCGACTCTTCTCTGGGAAGGGAAAGCGCTTTGGAAAAGACAAATCGAATTATTGGAAAGTCTTCATCCCGAACACCTGCTCATCTCGGGACGTCCCGATGGCCCTTATATCAGTTCTTCCTATCCAGTGGTTTTTGATCGGGAAAATAATTTGGGGCCTTTGGCGGGATTAAAATCGCTTCTGGAGAATTGTACGACTCCACGACTTCTTGTGCTCGCCGTCGATATGCCCTGGATGACTCTCTCTCTTTTACAACAGCTTCTTCAGGAGAATGAAGCACTTGTTCCTCAATGCGAAGGGTGGTGGGAAGGGACCGCTGCCGTTTATCCGCGAGAAATTCTTCCCCTGATAGAAACCTCTTTAAAAACATCGGATCGATCCTTTCAATCTCTCCTCACCCGCGCAAAGGAACAGAAACTCATTCGATCCTGGATCGTTCCTTCGCAGTTCCGCTCTTGTTTTCAGAGCTGGAATTCCCCTTTGATGTAAATGTGGCCATACAATCCAGGCTAGAGCATTTTTAACCCTGATTCGTCATGAGGAATGGTTTTACTCCGTAAAACACAGAATCCTTTTGATGAAAAACCGGGAGGGCCA
>JAZKBH010000104.1:3119-3885 GCA_040388725.1 Verrucomicrobiota bacterium | reverse complement strand
TAAAATACAAAACTTTTGGGTGAATAGAAAGGGAGGGCGGAGCGATGCGAGGCCTCGCTTCTGTTACCTCTCAAAACCAAGGCTTCGCATCGCTCCGCCCTCCCCATTTAAATCTTTAATGCAATATTTAGGTTTAAAGTTCGAGACTAAATAGCGATAAAAAATGTGCCTCACGGGACTGGGAGGGCAGTGGGCCACTGCCCCTCCATTTCTAACGAAAATCGGGATAAAACCTATTTAATCGGTCCCGATTTTGTCATTACTTTTTCAGTTTTTTGAAAGCATCAAGAGCCGAGAGACGAGTCTCTTCCAAAGAGAGGATCGGATGGGGATAGTGGATACCGAGAGTGACATTGGCTTTTTGAAGAATTTCGGAGGGGCACTCCCAAGGACGATGAATCCAATTCGCAGGGATTTGAGAGAGTTCGGGAATCCATCGGCGAACATAACTTCCCTCGGGATCAAATTTTTCGCCTTGAGTCACAGGATTAAAAATTCGGAAGTAAGGAGCGGCATCCGCTCCACAACCTGCGGTCCATTGCCAACCGAGGGTATTCGATGCGAGATTGGCATCGACGAGGGTCTCCCAGAACCATTTGGCGCCTTCAATCCACGGATAGCGAAGATTTTTAACTAAAAAGGAAGCGGTGAGCATGCGAACTCGATTATGCATCCAGCCGGTGGTCCAGAGTTCGCGCATGCCGGCATCGATGATTGGAATTCCCGTACGCCCTTTTTTCCAAGCGCGGAGATGATCGGGCTTAAC
>JAZKBH010000104.1:0-3061 GCA_040388725.1 Verrucomicrobiota bacterium | reverse complement strand
GAATGCCTGCCGCAACGCTTTAACCGGGGTTTGGGGAAAGTGATAAAGAAGGTGATACGCAAATTCTCGCCAGCCGATTTCCGAGATATAGGAAGAACTTTTCCACGATTCTGTTGTCGGAAATTGAGTGGCGAAAGAATGCCAAATTTGACGAGGTGAAATTTCTCCGAAATGAAGATGAGGCGAGAGTCGTGATGTCCCTTTTTCAAAAGGGAGATTTCGACCTTCTGTATAACGAGTGAAAGCCATTTGGATAAAATCGGTGATATTTTTTTTTGCCCCGATCTCTCCCGGTTTCCATCTCGTATAAAATCCCTGATCCCACGGAAGAGTAGGAAGAAGAGCAAGGGAATAGAGCGAAATCGAGTCAGGAAGATCGGAAGGCAGTGGGATCTGATCCGGAGCGGGAAGAGGAGGCGAAGGGTGAGTGATTTCTAACGCATTTTTCCAGAAGGGAGTAAAAACTTGAAAGGGACGTTGAGATTTATTTTGAATCGTCCACGGCTCGTGAAGAAGGGAGCCGTTGAAAGTTTCGACCTCCATGGCTTTGGATCTCATCACTTCTTTGATGTTTTTATCTCGAGTGATGATATCCGGCTCGTAGCGGCGGTTCCAAAAAAGAGCGGTGGCTCCTGTTTTTTCAACGAGAGAGAGAAGCGTGCAAAGCGTACGGCCTTGAAAAATAAGAAGCTTGGATCCTCGAGCGCGGAGAGATGAATCTAAAGAATGAAGTGAATGATGAAGCCACCACCGTGAGGCGCCGCC
The DNA here is from genome assembly GCA_040388725.1 of Verrucomicrobiota bacterium. Classification (GTDB taxonomy): domain Bacteria; phylum Verrucomicrobiota; class Verrucomicrobiia; order Methylacidiphilales; family CAMAQI01; genus CAMAQI01. The sequence goes on along the minus strand of JAZKBH010000104.1, from coordinate 2,296 downwards.
GAGAGCCCATTGTTGTTCTTCTTCAGGGGAATAAATGTAAATCGGAAGAATGGAGTAGCCTCGTGAGCATGCATGATCCAGAGCGGGGTTATCCGCAAGACGAAGATCGGATCGAAACCAAACAATGGCTTGCTTTTGAGGCATGAAGCAAACAAGGCGAAAAAGGGGGGAATGTCAAATATCGTAGGAGAGCATTGAGTCCTGAGGGCCATTGGAATCGCCGAAAATACGGATGATCGGACGTTCTTCGCCAATCAGAGACATCGCTTGTTGGAGGGCACGTTTGGTGGCCAATGATGGATTGTTAGAGACTTCTCGGAAGATATTTCCTTTTCCGATTCGGAAGAGGAATCCGGATCGACGAAAGACATGATAGGTTTCCCGATTTACTCCACTGATGATCATGAATCGGTTCGATTTATTGAGGTAATCGAGCAAATCTTCAAGCGCCATGACGCTCGAGGCATCCAGATGGCGGGCATTTTTAAGACGAATCACAACAACCTTTAAAAGGGGATCCTGACAAACCTGTCCAATTTCATCCCGGAATACATCCGAGGCTCCAAAGAAAAGATCTCCTTCGACATGAATAATCGAAATTTGAGGATGATCTCGATCTCGGAGATTGTGAATTTCTCGAAGCATGCCGATGTTATCAAAATGATATTCTGAAAGTTTCGGAGTCGCTGCTTTTCGAAGAAAGAGAATGACCGAAGTGGTCACTCCCATGAAAATCGCAAACGAAAGCGGAGTGAGAAGCGCGACAATTAAAGTCACTAGAAAAACAGTGGCATCCGATTTTGTGGCGCGGAGGCAAGTCTTGATCGCATGAAAATCGATCACATTCAACGCCACAATGGTGACGAGCGTTGCTAAAGCACAGGTCGGTGTAAATCGAATGAGATTACCGAGAAGCGCAAAACCGATGAGACAGAAAAGCCCGCTCATTACCCCGGACATCATCGTCGCGGCACCGCTTTTCCAATTTAATCCAGAGCGCGTGACGGAACCGGAGGCGACCATGCCCCCCGTTAATGAACAAGCGATATTCGCAACGCCGAGGGCATAGAACTCTTGGTGTACATCCACCGGGGTTCCCGTTCGATTGCCGAGCGACTTCGCCATGAAGGTATTTTCGAGCATCGATAGAAATGCAATCGCGAGGGCAGAAGAGGCAACGGCATTGACCCCATGCGCGGAAAAGTGAGGGAAATGAAATCGAAACTCCGTGAGATCGACGGAATTAAGGCAGATTAGAGGCATGTGGAAGAAGGAGAGAATCCATCCAAAAAAACTGGCGAAGGCCAGTGCAGTGGCTGCGGCAGGAATCGTTCGCAAACGAGAGCGAATTCCGAGGTAAGTGATAGCGGTAAAAAGACTGGTGAGGATCGCGGCAAGATTAGTTCCTTCGATATGACGAAAAGTCTGACGCGCGATGCCGAGAAATGTGGAGCTTTCAATAAGAGAGTAACCGAGAATGCGATGGAGCTGATTCATCGCAATGAGAAGAGAAGCGGCAGTGACATAGCCGACGATGACACTTCGGGAGATAAATCGAGTAAGACTGGCAATTTGAAGCGAAGCGCCGATGACTTGAAATAATCCGACCAAAAATACCATGAGACAGATGACGGCGGTGCGATCCACTCCTGCGGGAAAGGACATGAATCCGCTCAAGAGAAGAATAGCCGTCGCGTTGGTCGGACCCAGAACCGTATTTTTAGACCCTGAAAAAAGCCCTCCAAAAATGGGGGCTACAATCGCTCCGTAAATCCCATATTCAATCGGGAGGCCGGCAATCAAGGCGCAGGCCATTCCTTGAGCAAAGGCAAGGGCAGCGACATTTAATCCAGCGATCCAATCTTTTTTAAAGTCTCGCAGGACGTAATACTTGAAGAGATTGAGGGAAGGAAACCACTCGATCGAAAATTGATCAAAGAAATCACGGATCGGTTGTTGAACCGAAATCCAGGAAAAACTTGACCGTAATTTCATGCGCTATCGGTTATTCTATCACGAAACGATAGGAGAAGACAAATAATACCCTCAATTCATGATATTAACCCATTTATTGCATTGGGACATTGAAAAGGGGAGGGTCGAGCCTGAGAGACCGTGGCTTTGAGACGTAACAGATGTGCGGCCTCGGAGCCTCGGCCCTCCGTTCCAATCCACCAAAAGGTTTTTGTGTTTTACGTCGTAAAAATATTCCCCGTGCAAGATCCGGGTTTAATCTCTGATCGGGAGCAACAGTCTTCTTTAATTAAGTTATTTTTAAAGAAGGGGTGGGAATGAA
>JAZKBH010000103.1:0-3397 GCA_040388725.1 Verrucomicrobiota bacterium | reverse complement strand
GTAAACTCCGGCCGTTCGATCTTCCTTTATGGCCCTCCCGGTAACGGAAAAACATCGGTCTGTGAACGAATCGTCTCTTCCTTGGGCGGCGCTATTTTTATCCCTTTTGCGATCGAAGCCCAAGGCCAGATCATCAAACTTTACGACGAATATAATCATCAACCTGTTCCTCCCGATCAGGATATGCGTCTTCAATCGAAGTACGATCCTCGCTATAAACTCATTCGCCGTCCGATGATTATCGTCGGGGGCGAACTCACCTTGAGTACCCTCGATCTCATTTGGAATCCCGATGCCCGTTATTATGAAGCCCCGCTTCAAATGAAATCAAACGGCGGCGCATTCATGATTGATGACTTTGGTCGCCAACGAATTGAGCCTAAGGTTTTGCTCAATCGCTGGATTGTTCCATTGGAAAAAAGAGTCGATTATCTCACCACTCATACCGGAACCAAAATCGACATTCCGTTCGATGAACTGATCGTTTTTTCAACGAACCTCAATCCGAACGATCTCGTCGACGAAGCTTTTCTCCGTCGTATTCGTTACAAAATTGGAATCCATAATCCCTCCCCTGAAAACTTCTGCAAAATCTGGGAACTTGTCAGTAAAGCCAAAAACGTTCCCTTTGATCTCTCGGTTCCAGAATATTTTATTCAAAAGCATTTGGTGGCTAAAAATCGCCCCCTTCGCGGCTGTCTCCCTCGGGATATTATCGAATACATCATCGATGTCTGCCGCTTCAAACAAGTCGAACCGACGATGAACGCCGAACTCCTCGACGAAGCCGCCACCGCTTACTTTGTCACCTTTGAGAACACCGATTACGTGATGCCTAAATAAGATCTCGAAGAACCTTTTTCAAACTGTTCACACGGAGGGAACGGAGGAAGCGAAGGTTTTAAATTTGTAGTTCATGACAAAAATATCAGGCGTTAGGAATTTCATTCTTTAGCCTTTGTGCGTTTACATTAAAACTGCAGTCGAAATATTGGAGGGGCAGACGCCGTCCGCCTTCCCCATCCCTAAGGCACAGGGCCTGTGCCCCTCCAATCAAACAAAACAGGGATCGCTACAGGTATCAATTGATACGCTTTAAAAACAAAAATACTTCAATTTCTTTTAAGCTCCGTTTCCTCCGCTCTCTCCGTGTAAATTCTTGCCTTTAATTTCTTCTCTCCTCGCGGAGAGAGGACTTGCCTCTTTCATTCCAATCGATACCCTCCGCCCTCTTATGCTCACGCTCTCTAAAGTCAGTAAAGCTTATGCTCACAAAACGCTCTTTGAAGAGATCTCTCTTCAAGTCAATACCGGCGACCGCATGGCTTTAGTCGGAGCAAACGGAGCAGGAAAATCGACCCTCTTTTCCATTATCCTCAAAAATACAGCTCCCGACGAAGGAACGGTCTCTCTCGATCGTCACACCACCCTCGGTTATCTCCCTCAAGAAACGAATGTCGTGGGTGACGAAACGGTCATTGAACTCGCCACCAATATTACTCCGGAACACGAACGACTTCGTAAAATCTTATCGGAAGGTGAAATCAACGGAACGACCGATACCGAAGAATATCACGAAGCCCAAGGGAAGTTTGCTGAGCTCGGAGCCTATCAACTTGAGCCAAAGGCAAAACGAATTCTCAAAGGACTTGCGTTCCGTGACAGCGATTTTGATCGTAAAGCCAAAACCATGAGCGGTGGTTGGGTGATGCGCGCCCATTTGGCCCGACTTCTCGTCATGGAACCCGATCTTCTAATGCTCGATGAACCGACCAATCACTTGGATCTCGAATCGCTGCAATGGTTCCAAAACTATCTCCAGTCCTATCCCGGTGCGATTTTAATGATCTCCCACGATCGAGCATTTCTCAATGCCCTCATTGATCAGATCTTGGAGCTTCGCAATCAAACCCTCCATATTTATCGTGGAAATTACGACGACTACGTTCAAGAACGTGCCGAACGCGAAGCCCGTCAGCTCTCCGCTTTTCAGAATCAACAAAAAGAGATTCAACGTCTTCAAGAATTTGCCGATCGCTTTCGCGCTAAAGCCAGTAAAGCCTCTCAAGCGCAAAGTAAATTGAAGCAGATCGATCGAATGGAAAAACTGGAAGCTCCCGAGACGACCGATCGGAAGATCAATATCCGGTTTCCCCAACCTCCCCGCAGCGGACAACGCGTCATTGCTCTTGAAGAAGTCCATCATGCTTACGGAGATATGTCAGTCTATCAGGGAATTAATTTCGAAGCCGAACGCGGAAACCGAACCGTTCTCGTCGGTCCGAACGGCGCAGGAAAATCCACTCTTCTCAAACTCCTCGGAGGCGTTCTCCCCATTCAACAAGGAAAACGAATTCTGGGACATAACGCTCACGTCGGCTACTTCTCTCAAAATCGTGTCGAAATGTTGAATCCGAACAAAACGGTTCTTCAAGAAGTGATGAGCATTGCAAAACCGGTGGCTGAAGTCGCCGCACGAACGGTTCTCGGCTCCTTTCTCTTTTCCGGTGATGATGCTTACAAAAAAACAGGCGTTCTTTCAGGAGGTGAAAAATCCCGTCTCGCCTTGGTCAAACTTCTTCTCGATCCCCCGAATCTTCTTTTAATGGATGAGCCGACCACTCACTTAGACATGGCCAGTATCGATGCCTTGATCCAAGCCCTCAAACAATATGAGGGAACAATTATCTTTATCAGTCACGATGTTTACTTCATTCGCGCCTTGGCCATGAATGTTCTTCATATCAGTGCAGGAAAGTTAATGCCTTATTCAGGGGACTACGATTATTACCTCGAAAAATCGAACGCCATTTCCGAAAAACATGCGCTGGTCGCGGGTGAAAAACTCACCGATAGCCGCCCTACCGAAGTCGCTGTTGAAAAAGAAAGAGCTCCTTCCACTTTCAAGACCAAAGAACAAAAACGGAAAGAAGCCGAAGAGCGTCAGGCACGCTCGGCAGCCAAGAAAACGGCCAAAACAGATATCATTCAAATCGAAGCCGATATTCTTGATCTTGAAAACCGTCAAAAAGCAGTCGCCGCTCAATTGGAGAGTCACGAGACCTACAAACAAGGAGGGCTCGCAGTCGAACTCAATCGTGAAATGACCAACATTGAGTCTGAATTGGACTCCAAAAACAAACGCTGGGAAATGCTCACTCAACTCATGGCAGAAGAAAAGAGTCCGACCCCATGAAAATCATGGCCCTCGATTACGGAACTAAGCGTGTCGGAATCGCCTTAAGCGATGAAATGCGTATGTTGGCCAAGCCTCTTCCTTTTGTTTCCGCAGAACCTGAAAACAAACTCTTCGAACTTCTGAACACCTTAATTCGTGAACAAGGCATTTCCGATATCGTCATCGGTCTTCCTAAAAACATGGATGGCACGCTCGGTG
>JAZKBH010000102.1:3491-12531 GCA_040388725.1 Verrucomicrobiota bacterium | reverse complement strand
CCAAAAAGTTTTGTATTTTAGGTCGTAAAACGAGTCCTAATGCAAGATCTGGGTTAAAAGAGAAATTCGCTCTTCACTCTCAGAATGCTTTTTGCCTGAAAAAGAAAGAGTTCTTCATGCAGAAAGCCAACTCTCACAAGATAGGCGGTCTGTTCTGTCTGCTGGATCATCTTAAAAAGAACAAACGAAATGCATTTTAACCACAGAGAAAAACGGAGACACAGAGTATAAGAATTGTCTTGGATAAAGAGGAACGAATTCGGCCTCTGTGCCTCGGTTTTATCTCTGTGGTGTAAACTGTACTTGCCTGAACTGGATGTGTAATGTGTACGATCGGAATTATTAATCTACGTGAATGGAAAAACGAATTTAAAGAGCTCCCATCAACTTTTGGAGTTGCTCGGGAAGGATCGGTTTTACCAAATGGGTCAGTGCGCCGAGATCAATTGCTTTTTGGTGATCCAAAGGATTGCTCGATCCGGAAAGAGTGACAATGGGAATCCCAGCGAATTCAGGGTGTTTTCGGATCCATTCCAGAATAAAAAACCCATCGACATGAGGAATCTTCAGATCCAGAAAAATGATGACTGGAAGAGGGTTTGATTCGCGATCGGAAAAATGTTCATCCCCCGATAAATAATCCATGGCATCCCGGCCTGTCATGGCGATGCGTAAAGGATTGAGAGTTTTCGTTTTTTTCATCACGAGCGTGAAAAAAAAGATATCATCCTGATCATCTTCCACTAATAAAATCGGTTTCTTACTACTCATGGCTTTCGTTGTTATTGGATCATATCTGAAGTATCATTCGGAGATTTTCATCTTTTTTTAAGTTAAAAAAGAGCGTTGGTCAAAAAAAAACATTTTTTTTAAGAAGGAAGTCGCTCTTAAAATGAAATAAGGTCGGTAAGGCTAAAATTCTCCCCACTTCTTTCTGAAAAGTAACCCAGGCCAGGACGGTGTGGCAGGGTTATTTTTCAACGGAGAGAGTTCCCGTTTCTGTTTTGGCAGGCATAAATTTTTGCATCATCTCTTTTTGTAAAGCACTGGCTTCCTCCAGATGCTTTTTGTAGGTATCCAGTTGATCTGCCGTAAGGACTTTGGCCGCAGCATCGAGTTTGACCTGATCGCGAATCTTAAGGAAATCCATCGGATCTTTGGAGGCAGTCGTCGCGGCTTTGGTATTTTTAACAATCCACTCCGGATTTCTCATCTCTTCTTCCGCTTGATAAATGGCAGAATAAAACTGATCTTTTTGTTGTTCGTTTAATCCGAGTAAAGGAGAGACTTGGCTCGTTTCAAAGGTGGCCATCATTTCAACTTGAGACTTGGCCTCATCCTTTTTCATGGCCGTGTATTCCGTCTTTTGGTCGGGAGTCAAAATCGAATCTAATTCTTGATCGAGGGTTTTTACCCCCTTCATTTCTTTAGCCATCGTATCCGCATCGACTTTTTCGCCGCTCATCATTTGGCTGGCTTGTTTTGCCTGACGTTCTCCTTCGGCATCGAGAATCGCTTGAACACTGCTTTCTTGTTCAGGAGTGAGCTTTAATCGGGTCTTGAGAGAGGAGAGTTTGTCTTGCTGCATTTTTTTCATTTGGCCTTGAATCATCGAGGCCATGAAATTTTGCGCTTTTTTTTCAGGTTCATGTGCTTGAGGAAGGGCAAAAGACTTGGTTTCCTCGATCGGTTTGGGGACTTCTGACGTTGCAACGGGGGCCGATTTTTCTGGGATTTCTTTTGGAGCTGAAACTTGGATTTTTTCGATCTTCTCAATCTTTGCTTGAGCTTCGATTAAGGCGTGATGATCTCCTAAAAAGTAATTATAACCCGCCATACCGAGAGCTCCCAAAGCAACTCCGACACCCAAAAAAATCAAAGATGTTCTCATTGGAGGACGGTAGATTGCGGGGGGAAGAAGGCCAAGTAGGGCGCTGGCGGGGGACGAAGAACTAAAACAACAGATCTCTCAGGAAGGCAGGAAACACAGTCAACTGCAGAAACTCGATATTTACTCGGAGCGTACACAAAATTGAGTTTGGATTTTATGAAACTCTATCTCCTCTGGTTTTTCTTTTCCTGCTTTCTAGCTTTCCTTAGAGATCCCTTGCTTTGGATTTTTATGGATACGATCGGTGAAATTGATCGAGGAGGGATCGGCTATTGCGTTTCGGAGGATTCTTGATCAGGGAGTAAATAGTAAAAATTAGGGCTACCGACGCCAATCGCTTCGGGACTTGCGACAAACCAATGGCGTTGACTTCCTCGGGCGCGATGGAAATCACCGGTGGGTGCGATTTCGGTGATTTCGACAAAAATCGTTATTTTTTTACCGGTTTCATCTTCGTAGTACCCATTGCACTTATCTCCAACGACGAGGTCTTTCCAGTGTCGAGGTTTTCGAATGGAGACACAGATGGTGAGATCGGTTTTGGGGGCTTGTTGGATCAAAATTCGCATCAGACCGGGAGAGTGCTCCGCGAGCGTGGCATTGACCAAATTTTCCGCTTCTTCAGGAGTCATCCGATCCTCGGCATTTTTTAACCTCAAGCGCTGCCAGATTTCCTTGTTGTGAATGCGTACTTTTCCATTGGTTAAAAGCGCGGAGAGAACGTCCTGCGTCTGATGCGTGGAGTAACCGAAACGATTAATCAAAAGCGGAAGCGTATCGGAAAAACTAAATTCCTCATCGGGATCGCTTTTTCCTTCCACGATATTTTGGCTGATGACAATGATACTCTTGGTAGGCGAACTCACAGGCAAACTATCTATCACCCCTTAAAACAAAGAAAAGACAAAGTAAGACATAAGAAGAAAAAGCATAAGGATCTCTAAGGAAAAGGCTCGTAAAACGAGATCCATCAAAACGCTGGAAGCGGAAATAATTTTGGTACGAAGGGTGGAGGGGGGTACAACTTAGCAGGAATGCAGGAATAAATACAAAGAAGCAGTTTTTACCACGGAGGCACGGAACAAAACGAAGGAGAGATGCAGATCCGTTTTTATGATGGATTTAAAAACAAAAAATAAACCTCCGCTTTACTCCGTGCCTCCGTGGTGAAAATCGATTTTGTTTTTAAGAAGGAGTCGACTTGGACTTGGAGACGAGTGAAATAGGTGAGAATAAGGGAAAAATGGTGCCTCGACTAGGACTCGAACCTAGGACCAAGTGATTAAGAGTCACCTGCTCTACCAACTGAGCTATCGAGGCATGATTTGCGGGAAACTGATTTTCCTGCGGTGGAAGGGAAAGGAAAGCGACTCTTCCGGATTTTGTAAAGACCGTTTTTATTTCGGTTGCAGGGAGTTTTTTATTTCGTTATACCTGCCTCTCCCAGAATTGGCCCTATCGTCTAGTTGGTTAGGACACAGCCCTCTCAAGGCTGACGCACGGGTTCAAGTCCCGTTAGGGTCACCATTTTAAAGGCAGTTATTCACAAGGATGAAAAAGCCGATACAAGGGATTTAAAGCGAGGTTTTCTCGCAGGTTGTGGGAATTTTTAAAACGTAGGCGAGTATCTAATTATCCGGTGTGTTATTTTGAGATAGAGACTTTGAGGTTATTATTTAGTATCGATTTCAGGATCTACCTGATTACCGAGCAAGCAGGATAAGATTTTTTCAGTGCTCTCTTTTGTCTCGGAGTTTGAATTCTTTTTTGGCTTTAATACTCTGATTTTAACTTCACTTGAAGCGACAAAAATTAGATGAAAAAAGATTATAGGAACGATTATCCATTGGCAGAAGTCTTTCTAAAAACAGAAAAATATAAATTTCTATCTTCCTATTGTTCAGTAAGTTACAGATGGATTTTATTTTATAAGTACATTGGCATGCCCTTTGCTTTATTTTGTTAAAATTTTGTTAAAAACAATCATCGAATGATAAGAATTTTATCAAAATTTTTGAGAGTCTCTTTTTCAGAAAGAAAAGAGAGTCGCGGGGCGGATGAAAAAAACAACGAAAGGAATTATGATCTATAATATTCACAAACTGATGAAAGTCGCCTGTCTAGGCGCAAGCCTTTGGCTCACAGGAGTCGCGGGTCTTGGTGCGGAAGAAGCGGCTCCCGCTCCGGAGCCTACTTTAGAACAACGGGTCGCTGGACTCGAAGCCTATGTCGGTAATGGAGATCCAACAGGAAGTAAAATCGTCGGAACTGCAGGTCCCGGTCACAATGCCTGGTTGATGACGTCCGCTGCTTTAGTTCTCTTCATGACGCTTCCTGGATTGGCACTCTTTTACGGTGGATTGGTCCGTACGAAGAATGTCCTTTCGGTCATGGCTCAATGTTTAGGTATCACGGGATTGGTCGCGATCCTTTGGTATGTCGTTGGATATAGCCTTGTTTTTGATGATGGTTTCAAAAGCGAATATTTGGGTGGACTTGGAAAGGCGTTCTTCAAAGGCGTCGGAAGTGCCCCGAATACCAGCTATTGTTATTGGGTTTCGGAAAACGTCTTTGCGATGTTCCAACTCATGTTCGCGATCATTACGCCTGCGCTCATCATTGGAGCGATTGCAGAACGGATGAAATTTTCAGCGATTCTGCTCTTTGTCACCCTCTGGATGTTTGTCGTTTATTTCCCCTTAGCTCACATGGTCTGGGGTTCGACAGGACTGATGAATGGTGTTTGGAATGCAGACGCCAAAATTGCAGCGATTGATTTTGCAGGAGGAACAGTCGTTCACATGAGCTCCGGTTGGTCGGCGCTCGTCCTTTGCCTTATCTTGGGCAAACGTCTCGGATTTGGACATACCCCGATGGCCCCTCACAGCATGGTGCTTTGTATGGTCGGAACGGGAATGCTCTATGTCGGATGGTACGGATTTAATGCCGGAAGCGCTCTCGCAGCCGATGGTGTTGCCGCAAACGCTTTTACCACCACCACATTGGCCGCAGCGGTTGCTTCCTTTGTCTGGGCAGGTCTGGAATGGGTCATTAAAGGAAAGCCTTCGATTCTCGGGTTTTGCTCCGGAATCGTTGCGGGACTGGTTGTCATTACTCCAGCCGCCGGCTTTGTTTCCCCCACAGGTTCTGTTTATATCGGAATTCTCGCGGCGATTATCCCCTTCATCGCTTGTACGAAGATCAAACAAATCTTCGGTTACGATGATGCGTTGGATACCTTCGGTGTTCATGCGGTCGGAGGAACTCTCGGTGCATTGGTCACGGGTATCTTCACCGACTCGAGCGTGAATGCGAATTTGGTATCCGCTGCTTATGCCGAGAAAAACGGTCTGAAAGCGCTCGTCGAATCCGGAACGGTTTGGCATGCCCAATTAAAAGCGATGGCGATCACGATTGTGATCTCAGTCGTAGCGACGGTATTGATTGCCTATGTCGTCAAAGCTCTCGTCGGTTTACGCCCATCTCCTGAAGATGAAGAGCAAGGATTGGATATTGTGGATCACGGTGAACGTGGTTACGAGGCCCATTAATTGAATCGAAAGAGGAACTGATGAAAAAAATTGAAGCGATTATTAAGCCATTCAAATTAGAAGAAGTAAAATCCGGACTCCATGAAATCGGAGTCGAAGGAATGACCGTCACGGAAGTGAAAGGATTCGGACGCCAAAAAGGGCACACCGAAATCTACCGGGGTAGCGAATACACCGTGGATTTTCTTCCGAAGGTCAAAATCGAGATCGTCATTCCCGACGATAAGCTCGAGTCAGCGGTCAAGACGATCATTGCCAATGCAAAAACAGGAAAAATTGGAGACGGAAAAGTTTTCATTATCCCTGTCGAGCAAGCCATTCGTATCCGTACGGATGAAAGCGGCGATAAAGCGATTTGATTTCAGGTTGGTTGATCAGTAAGTAAAGTTCCCCCCACGCTGTGGTAAGCGTGGGGGGGGTTATTTAAATCCATTTATGCTTTCGATATGGAGGGGCAGCCCCGACAGGTCGGGGCTGCCTTTCCCCCATCTTATGAGGCACAGAGCCTGTGCCCCTCCATTTTTGTCGATATTTGGTTTTGGCTTACAGATAAAAAATCGAACATAATTGAGATGAGAGAAAGATGCTTTAATCGAGTAATTGATTAAATATCATCCATCAATCGATAGCCGACACGAGGCTCGGTATTGATGAGTCCAAGTCCATCGGGGTCGATTTTTTTGCGAAGATAATTTACGTAGACCCGGAGGTATTGTCCCTGCTCTTCGGAGTTGGGTCCCCAGATTTCACGAAGAAGTTGTTTTTGGGTAACGATTTTTCCCGCATTCGAAATAAGAATACGAAGAAGGGTATATTCGGTCGCGGTCAGCTTGATCTTTTTATCGTCCAAAATGACATGGCGCTTCGCGAGATCCACTTCTAACTTTCCGATTTTAAAAACAGAATTTTTCGTTTCACCCGGCAGGGATTGACGGAGGAGGACGCGAAGTCTTGCGAGAAGTTCTCCGGTGGAAAAGGGTTTGTTGACGTAGTCATTCGCACCGAGATCCAGCGCTTGAATTTTATCTTTTTCTTGATCGTGGACAGAGAGAACAAGGATCGGAACAGGACTCCATTCACGGATCCGACGAAGAACTTCCAGTCCATCGATATCCGGAAGTCCGAGATCCAAAATCACCAGGTCTGGTCTTGCTTTTGCCACTTTCACTAATTTGTGGTTCGTCGTCGACGATGAGAATGGTCGTCAAGAGAGATCCTCCATATGGGGGGAGATCATCTGGGTTTCTACCGGAATGGTCAACTCAAAGCGTGCACCTCCCGTGGGAATGTTTTGGGCCTGAATTTCGCCGCCGAGCGCTTTGACGAATCCGCGGGTGATCGACAGTCCGAGACCTGTCCCGCCTGTCTTCGTTGTTTTCCCACGATAGAATTTATCAAAAATGCGATCCAAATCCTCCGGTGGAATGCCGGGCCCGTGATCGGTAACTTGGATTTTCAATTTTTGATCGATCACCTGGAGTTGAAGAAGGATTGCGGAATCGACGGGCGTGTAGGACATTGCATTTCCGAGGAGATTAAGAAGGGATTTATTGAGTAAGATGGAATCTGTTTTAATGAGGGGAAGGGAATTGGCATCCACCTCAAAACTTCGATTTCGAAAATTTTCACGGAGTTGCTTTTTTAAATCAGAAACAATTTCTAAGGGGTCGACCCATTCTTTTAAGGGTTGAATTGCCCCCGACTCCAATCGGGTACTTTCGATGAGGTGGTTGACGATTCGATTAAGCCGATTGACGGCAGATTGGATCTCTTGGGCAAAGGAACGGACTTGAGGCGGGTTATTCGAGGTGGCCGGACTTTGAAGAGATTCGGAGGATGCATTCAGTGCCGCGAGCGGTGTCTTGAGTTCATGAGAGACACTATCGAGGAGCGTTTTTTGAAGTTGTGACGAACGCTCTGCAACCTCCGCTTGATGGACGGCTTCAAAAACATGTTCTTTTTGAAGAAAGAGACTTAATTGAGTCGCAAAATTTTCAAGCAATTGTCGCTCTGTAAAATCGAGTCGATAGTTTTGAGGAGGACGAATTAACAAGACCCCTACTTGAATGGAAGAGGTATAGAGGGGAAGGATAAGGCTCTCGATAAAGTCGAAAGTCTCGGTAAATTTCCCCGCCGGTTTTCGATTTTGATAGCACCAGAGCGCGATCTCATGCTCTTGGGGATCCGGTTCAAACGTGCTTCCAGGGGTCTCTTTAGAATTGAGCAGAGTGCTATTGCGTCGGGTGAATAAAGCGACTTCAAAATGAAGAATCTCTTTGATCATGCGAAGGGCTTGGCGAATGGCTTCGGTCATTTCGGGTTGAGAGGTGAGGCATTGCGTAAAAGCAAGAATCAGAGAGGTTCTTTTTTCACGGAGAAACTCAATTCGTTCTCGTCGTTTGATACGCGTGGTGAGATCCCCTAGAACGATTGCAGTCAACAGAAGCATAGAAAAGGTGGTGGAATCGTGAAATTCGTTGATTGCGAAAGCAAAATAGGGAGGAACAAAGACATAATTCCAGAGAAGAGCATTCATAAACGCGATGCCGATCACAGGCCAGCGGGAGAGGCGTAATCCTGCCAACACCACCGATGTCAGATAAAGCAGTGCGATGGAGTGGGGACCTATAAATTTGAGAAGAAGCCATCCCATACAAGTGACGGTTCCAGGAATAATAATGACCCACGTCCACTCCAAGAGGCGAGTTTGAGGGTATGCAATCGATCTCGGTTTAAGGGGGAGGGAATCCCCTTCTTTTGCAGGCCTGATCACGTGAACATCAATCGAGCCACATTTCCGAATAATCAGATCTGCCAGCGATTTTTTCCAAAAGACTTTGTGCGGTTTCAGATTTTTTCCGAGAACGATTTGAGAAATAGAATTTTGAATTGCATAATCAAGAATGGATTCGGAGAGACTGATTCCTGGAAGCACAAGGGCCTCCGCTCCCAATTCTCGGGCTAAAGAAAGATTCTGATTGATACGTGTTTTATCTTCCTGAAGGGATGAATCTCCAATATCAACATAGAGTGCCGTCCAAGGGCAGTTGAGGATCATGGCCTGACGATGCGTCCATCGAATCAGGCCTTCCGAGGAAGGACTTGATCCTATCGCGACTAAGAGTCTGTCTTGAGTTTTCCAAGGCGTTTTATTTTTTCGGATGCCGAGAAGCGTATGGAGCTCCCGATCGGCTCTTTCCGTCGCATAACGGAGTGAGAGGTCGCGAAGTCGGGTGAAATTTTCCAGTTTTAAAAAGGGATTGGAAGGGATGTTTTGAGTTTTGTGCTCGTTTATTTTAAATTCTTGTTGGCGAAGGAAGTCTTCGTGAAGCCGATCCACCCATTCAATTTCTTGGACCTGATCCATGACGGAATCTGGAATGGTTTCAAAAATCGTTAAGTCTATCTGAGGAGCGATCAGGTTTTTACGGCTCTCAATCTCATAAATATTGAGAGTCGTAAAAACCGAGATGCCGGCATCCAGAATTTCAAGAACATCTTGATAACGTTTCGAGTAGCAAAGTCCGGGAGCATTGTGGTGGGCAAGATCATCGATAAGAACAATCGACGGTTTTCGTTTTAAAATTTCCTCTTTCGC
>JAZKBH010000102.1:868-3481 GCA_040388725.1 Verrucomicrobiota bacterium | reverse complement strand
CCTCCACGCCTCTCTCAGTCTGAGATTTTTTTTGACGAGAGAGATGAGGAATTCCTTGGAGAAGTTTTTCCGTTTTTCGACTTCCGTGTGTCTTTACAAAAGCGACCACCACATCCGTTCCTTGCGCGATTTGCAATTTGGCGGACTCCAGCATGGCGTATGTCTTTCCCACGCCTGAACATGTTCCTAAAAAAACCTTCAGTTGACCTCGAAGAGAGGGCTTTGTATGGGAAGGAGATGAGGAAAAAAATGAGGACTTATTCACGATTAGCTCCCCGATCGAGAGCCGGAAGTAAAGAGAATCGATCTCATATCCATGGGGAAACATTATCGAAGCAAATCTCGAACTTCAAGACTTTCACTTTTTTTATAAAAAACCTCAAATTAACCCATGATTGCATTTGGACTTTGAAATGGGAGGGTCGAGCCTGAGAGACCGTGGCTTTGAGACGTAACAGAGGTGCGGCCTCGGAGCCTCGGCCCTCCCGTTCCAATTCACCAAAAAGGTTTTGTGTTTTACGTCGTAAAAATATTCCCAATGCAAGATCCGGGTTTAATCAAAAAAGAGCAAATAAATTAAAGTTTATTAAAGCTTGTTGGGGTTGTGTTCCTTCGTATATCTCATGTCCAATTGAACCGAAAAGGATGAGCATGAATTTTTCACTTAAATGGACTTACTTACTTTTGGTTTTCTTATGCTGTTTTCTTTTAGAGTTAAGATCAGAGAATGAGATGAATGGCGGCACTGAAAACTCCAAAGTTAGTATTTTTCTTGTCGGAGATTCGACCGTCGCCAGTTATAAGCCTCAGGTCGCCCCTCTCACGGGTTGGGGACAAGTTTTCGGAGAATTCTTTAAGGAAAATGTTCAGGTTCAGAATCATGCGGTTTCGGGGTGCAGCACGAAAAGCTTTCGAGATCTCGGGTTGTGGAAAAAAGCGATTCAGGCGACGCATGCCCAAGATTATCTTTTTATCCAATTCTCTCACAACGATGAAAAAAAAGATCATCCGGATGTCTATGCAGAGGCGCATACGGATTTTAAAGAAAACTTAAAACGTTTCATTGCGGAAGCTCGCGAACGAAATGTGAATCCAATTTTAGTGACGCCTGTCTGTCGTAGAAACTTTAGTCCGCAAGGAAAGTTGGTTGAAACTCATGGTGAGTACCCTCAAGTGATTCGTGAAACGGCGACTGAGGAGGGAGTTCCATTGATTGACCTCACTGCGAAGAGTTTTGAATATTTTCAAAAGCAAGGTCCGGAAGGAACATTGAAAATTTTTCTTTGGCTTGATCCTGGAGTTTCTCCTAATTATCCCAAAGGATCTCAGGATAATACGCATTTTTCTGAAACGGGTGCTCGAGCGATTGCGCAGCTCGTCGTAGACAATCTCAAAGCGATCGATCATCCCCTCGCACAATCCTTGAAGTAATGGATCTCCAAAGGGGAGGGCGAGATTCATCAGAAGCGTGACCTCGGTCGTATGCGCGTCAACTTAAGGTCAATGAATCTTCATCACTCTTCATAAATACAATAATCTCTTAGGAAGGCTGGAATGCAGTCCCGATAAAAATCGGGATGCGAGGACTTGAAATTAAAAAAGAGAGAGCCTCAGTCTTTTTCCTCTCTGCAAAATCGATTTATTTTCCTGTGTTCCTGCCTTCCTAAGAGAGATCGATTGATTTTCGAATGTTCGATTGTTCCTCTCAATTTTCATTCAAGAAAGGGTGTTAAGAAAAATAGGGGTTGGGCTTGACGGAGGTTGCCATGAAGGTTTACATGGAGTGATGGAGCGACGTCTGCATATCGGAGGAACTCAATCCGCAGAAGGATGGGAAGTTCTGAATATAGAACCGGCTTCTTATGTCGATCACGTCGGAAATGCGACAGATCTTTCCCGATTTCCTGATGAAACTTTTTCAGTTCTCTATGGCTCTCATATTCTGGAGCATATGGATTATCTTCGTGAGGTGGAGTCTGCATTAAAGGAATGGCGTCGTGTTCTGATTCCCGGAGGAATGATCTGCTTAAGTGTTCCGGATTTAGAAATTTTAGGATCGCTTCTCCTTCTCAAAGATCGGTTCGATGTGAATGATCGGTATCTCCTCATGAGAATGATCTATGGGGGTCATAATACTCCCAATGACTATCACTATGCAGGTTTCACCGAAGATCTTCTTCAGGTTTATCTCATGAAGTGTGAATTCCAAAAAATTGAACGAGTCCAGGGTTTTCCGTTTTTTGAAGATACAAGTCGGCAGCTTTTTAAAGGGCTTCCCATCAGTCTCAATATGCAGGCGATTAAATAAGAATGATGATGGTCATACAGCAGGGGGGCTGGTGTTCCTTGCTCTACACTTTAACCAGATTCGTCATGAGAGATCGATTTTATCTCTAAAGCATGAAACCAAAAAGGTGATTGAAAAATGGAGCGCCGACGGCTCGGCGGCATGGTGAAAGGGTGGATTTGAGAGCCGAGAGAGGAAACACAAAATACTCCTCCTTTATCCATGCCGCTGAGCCAGCGGCGCTCCATTTTTAAAGTTCTAACGCAAGAATGGATTTAAATGCCAATGGGAGCAAGTCCGAGCCTCTGTGCACGGGCATTCATCTT
>JAZKBH010000102.1:0-858 GCA_040388725.1 Verrucomicrobiota bacterium | reverse complement strand
TTTGTGCGAATTCCACCTCTTCGGGCATCGGCGTGATAAAGGTCTCTTCGATGAGTTGACGAATTTCTTGAGAGTGAAGGAGACGTCCTGCTTCTTCTCGACGAAGCATCCATCCATGATGAAAGTATTTCCATCGTAATGTCGAAATCATATCGGGACCATTCGCAAGGAGCCGATTGTGATAATGAAAGGGAGAGTTGCCCCAGCGACGTTCATGCCGTTCATGGAGGCACAATCCCATGGGGTTCAGATAGATAAAGCCTTTCGCATGGGTCAGAAAGAGAGCGGTGAAGATATTATCCCAATAAGCTTCTCCCAGAAAGTAGTTTTGGAAAAAGCGTCGAATACGTTCCCATGTCTCCACCTTACAAACAAAGAGATCTTGTCCGCGATGGTGAATCGTAAGATTTCTGGGGGAGGTTCCGTGAGGATCGCGATCAAAGTCGGTCCGTGGAAAAATAAGAACTTCATCGCTTCCTTTCATTCCTGCTTCGATCTCTTTTTGCCATTCGAGAGTCAGAAGGATATCGGAATTTCCCACAGCAAACCACGGAACATTCAGGAGCTGTGCATGAGCAGAGGCTTGATCGAAGAGATCAATCGCAAAGGGAAGTCGAATTTCAGGGTGACGAGGAAAAGTGACCAAACGAAGGGTGGGATCGGTAAGCCAACCGTTATATTCCAAGACTTCCTGAGGAGGACAAAAGTTGATCGGGAATAGAAAGGCCTCTTTTAAAGCGTGAAGGGAGTCCATGGCTCTTTCTTGCCGAGCGAGTTTTTTAGGGTCGGCGTAGGGAACCAAATTGACTAAGTAAGGAAGTCGAAAGGGCATTTCTACGGAAATAATCGGATGTTAAA
>JAZKBH010000101.1:21017-32323 GCA_040388725.1 Verrucomicrobiota bacterium | reverse complement strand
TGGACTCGATGATTTTCTTATATTCGGGATTTTTGGATTCGTCATGGGTCTCCTCGGGATCCTTGCTTTCATCATAAAGCTCGATCCCCTGCCGGCCGCCGTCCCACTCGGTGTAGCGCCAGCGATCCGTTCGCACGCTTCGACCAATGATGACTCCTTTCCCCTTACCTCGGGTGACCATGGTCATGGCGTAACCTTTTCCCGGACCGGAAGGGTCTACCAAAAGCGGTGAAAAACTCGATCCCGCCAAATTTTGAGGCCCTTCCACCCCGCAGCGTTCCATGAGAGTCGGATAGATGTCGACGAGTTCAATGGGTGATTTACAGACCTGATCTGTTTTTACTCCTGCCCCAGCCACAATGAAGGGAATCCTAGCGCACCGCTCGAATAAGGTGACTTTGTTCCACCATTCACGTTCCCCGAGGTGATAGCCGTTGTCGCCCATAAAAATGATGATCGTGTTTTCGTCCGAACCTGATTCCTTCAATCCATCCAGAACGCGCCCGACTTGGGCATCCATATACGAAGTGCATGCGTAATAGGCCCGCATAAACTCCCGGCGATCCTGATCAGAGAATGCCTTGAATGCTTCTTCCGTTGCCCCGCCAGGAAGGGCGATTGGAAGGGTCGGAGTCATATCCACAGGGTCCTTGTAGAGTTTGAGCGATTCGAGAGGATAAAGGTCAAAATATTTTTTAGGACAAATAAATGGGTCGTGAGGTTTGTGAAAGCCGACAGCGATAAACCACCGTTTCCCCTCGGATTTTTTCATTGCCTCGATGGCAGCGGTGGCATTGATATAGTCGTTATCATTTTCTCCCGAGCCTTCGCTTGCCCCCCACTCACACCATTTTAATTTTCCATTCGTCATGTTTCGTCCCTCCAGGATTTTCGGCTTTTCCTTGGAATTCCCTCCATCTTCAACTTGATTCCAGGCATTTTTAGCATCAACCCAGACGTCCCGATCAACTCCTTTGGCTCCGGGTCCGACGTGAAAAACTTTCCCGAAGCTCGCCGTGTAATACCCGCCATTACGGAGGCTATGAGGAAGGGTCACCGCGTCTGGAAGATGAGTTCTAAAGCAGGTGCTGTTATCCCATACCCCTGTCTGCTCCGGGCGTAGTCCTGTCAGAAATGAGGAACGGCTGGGATCGCAAACCGAGTATTGATCATAAGCATTCTCAAAGCGGATTCCCTGCTTCGCCAAAGCATCGATGTTAGGAGTAAAGACTTCGGAGGCCCCATAGCATCCGAGCCGGTCGCGCAAATCGTCAGAGATAATCAATAAAATATTCGGTTTTTTTGACGCCTCAGCCTGCCCATGGATGATGGCGGAAAGAAGGGAAAGCGCGACAAAAAACGCGCGATATGTAGTTTTAATTTTCAAAAAAACAAGTAGAGAATGTGCGGGCTTTTTCATGATAAATAATGAGGAGGACTCGACGAATTTAATTTAAGCTTTTTTACGGATAAACTGACAGCCAATTGATCTGTGTTGTATGTTTGTTATAAAATTTCATTTAAACACCATAAAGCATAAACATAATAATTCAAGATATTAGTATATTAATAAAAATAATTTATCATATTTTTAAATAAATGCTTATTTGCGTAAAGGTTGCTCGAAAAGAGCGGCGGGGGTAGTTTGCTGAAGATCCGAGTCTTGGAGGAAGTGAGCTCAAAAAATGGTATGCCATCTGCAGAAGAGTAGTGAAGTCGGGACTGCGCTCGGAACGGAGGGCGCGTCGGTATAGTCGGGAATACTTAACGCATCATAACTCAAAGACCGACGACTCACGATCTGATTGAAGCCATGGATCGATTAGCTCAACAATACAGAGCACCGGAGCATATGAGAAATGATAGTAACCCAGAGTTTATCCCTACATCCTTCAAAAATGGCCGGAGAAACACTCCAAGCGGACCAAAAAGGCAACCCGAACAACTTTCCCTGAATTCTACAAAGGAACTCCGAAACCTATCGCACAGTCTGTCTATATTTTTCAACGGTTTTACGATATTGAAACTATTATAATTCAGGCGAAGCCTCATTATTTAATTTCGCAAGATAATCTTCCATATTAATTCCATCCAATCCCTCCATCCGAACCCCCTTAATCAGTAGAGGCTCCGAAGTGTCAATAGGATTAGATTTTAAATGAATTGTTATGATAAGCCCTGAAGGCCCAGACTCCTTTCCTCTCGTTTGCTCCACAATATCGGAATTCCGGCTCGTTGTAGGATCAGACTTCCATTTCAATTTCCGATTGATTAAACATGCCGCACCTCCTTCTTCGTCTGTGACTAAAGTCACCATCAGCGGCTCCTGCCGCTCCGCCTCGGTTGGAGTATTTAAAGCCAATAATCGAGACGCCTTGGGATCCTCTCTTTTATATGCTCCGTTCAAAATTATACTTGCTTTTTGTGGAAATCCTAAAAAATTGATCCCGAAAATCTTCCCCTCTCCTTCCGATTTATTATCTACAAAAAAACCAAACTGAATTCCTGAATTCGGATCTAGACCGCGAGGGAAAATCCAGAAATGAGCCACATGACAACTAAAAGACGTCTTTAGACCATACTTCCACACCACATGAGCTTCATCCCCCACACTCATGGCATCAGCCGTCACCCCCAATCCCTCTTTGATCATCTCAAATCGATCAGGTTTCCCTCCCGAAAAACCCTGTTTAAGTTGGAGTAACCTTGACTCAAATTTTCGATTTACTAAAGGCCCTGTTTGACCATCAGTAAAGTTTTCGTCGATGAGAATTTTCCCAATAGTTTTTGGAAAAGGAATCTCATCCGCCTGAATGGCTAAAAACAAAAACCCAAACACTAAATAATAAAAAACGTCTTTTTTCACATTCATTTTAAATCCTTTTATTAAAAATACTTATATTATTTTATCACTTAAAATAACAAATTCAAATAATTGTTTTAAAAGGTGATGGAGATAAGGCTTTTGTATTCTTTGATTTTGGGACAGGCACTATTTAATTTAATATTTTACATTGTTATATTATGTTGTAAAATTTAAATTGTTATGAAAATCAACCTAGAAAAATACGCAATCACCCTCTTTTTCTTGTTACTCAGCAACTCACTTCTCGCCTCCCCTTTCCGTTTTCATCCCGTTTTTTCCGACGACATGGTCCTACAGAGGGAAAAACCGGTCGCGGTTTTCGGCTTTGGAAAGCCCGGGACAGAGATCTCCGTCGAATTTAAGGGGGCGACGAAAAAAACAGCGGTTCTTCCGGAAGGAAGCTGGAAAGTCCTTCTCCCGCCACTCCCCGCCTCAGCAGAAGGATCTGTTCTGACCGCTACCTCGGAAAACGAATCTATCTCCTGCAAAAACGTGCTTGTGGGTGACGTCTGGTTTTGCAGTGGGCAATCCAATATGGAGCGTCCCTTCAGCACCTTCTCTGAGCTCAAACTGGTCGTCCCTACCTTGGGGCGTCCTCTCGTCCGCATCTACTGTACTGCTCAAGAACCCTCTCCCCACCCTCTTGAGGTGCCGATGATCCCGACTAAAAAAAACGAGTCCGACACCAATCTCTGGCACCCGTCCACCCCAGAATTCTTAATCAACTTCTCTCCAATCGCTTATTTTTTTGCCGAAAAGACCAGTGATGAACTAAAAATTCCCATCGGAATGGTTGTCAGTGCCCGTGGCGCGACGCAAATCGAGTGCTGGATCCCTCAAGAAACACTCGACGCACTTCATCTCAATATCGAATTCCAAATTGCTTCCAAAAATCCGCCTCCCCATGAACCTGCCGTCCTCTATAACTCCATGATTCATCCTTTCCTTAATCTCACCCTTAAAGGCTTTCTCTGGTATCAGGGGGAGTCGAACAGTAAATGGCCCGAAAACTATAAAAAAACTTTTCCGGCTCTGATTCAAGGTTGGCGGGAAAAATTTCAAGCCCTAGAGGATCCTTTTTACTTTGTCCAGATCGCCCCCTACCATCCCCTTCCCTGGGATCTCACCAAGGGCGAAGCATGGGCTTGGATCCGGGAGGCTCAAATGTCTGCTCTTGCCCTTCCAAAAACCGGAATGACGGTGATCACTGATCTGGGCGAATATGAAGATATCCATCCGCAATCCAAAAAAGCGGCCGGAGAACGTCTCGCCCTCTTCGCCCTCCGCGACGCGGGACTCCCCGTTCAACCCGAAAGTCCTCTTTTTGATTCAATGGAAATCAAAGGGAACCGCTCTCTTCTTCGTTTTAAAAACGCCGCCTCGGGCCTGGAGATTCGACGAGTGGTGATGAATAAAAAGAAAGAGCAGCCGATTCAAAAAGACCCCGAGGCCTTTGTCGTCGAACCCGATCAAATCCGGGGTTTTACCCTTTGCGGTGAGGATCAGAAATTTGTCGATGCCCAGGCAAACATCGTTGGAGATCATCTCGAAGTCTGGAGTGACTCCGTCCCTTATCCCATCGCCGTCCGTTACGGATGGAAGAGCTTCCCCCTTTGCAATCTTTTCGGTAAAGAGGGGCTTCCCGTCTCCCCCTTTCGAACCGACTCTTTTCCCATGCCCACACTCTTTCAGGAAAAAACACCGGAATAAACCGATGATCAAAAAAACAATAACCCTCAATCTTCTCGGACTTCTTTTTAATTTCTCTCCCGTTCAGGCACAAACCCGGTCGGCCAACCATTCTCCCAACATCATTGTCATCCTTGCCGATGACTTCGGATGGGGAAGCCTTAACTCCTACGGAGCCCCGGAAACTCTGATCAAAACACCCCATATCGATCGTCTTGCCCAGGAGGGTCGGCGTTTTACCGACGCCAATACAACCTCCTCGGTCTGCACTCCCTCCCGCTACAGCGTGCTCACCGGACGTTATTGCTGGAGGAGCTCTTTGAAATTCGAAACCCTTGATCCGAATGCCCCCCTTCTGATCGAACCAGAACGTTTGACAATCCCTTCACTTCTCAAAAGCCAGGGCTATGAAACCGCCGCGATTGGAAAGTGGCATCTCGGCTTCGGAAAAGAGAAAAAAGTCGATTTTCGTGACCTTCTGAGTCCAGGACCTCTGGAGATAGGCTTCGACTATTACTTTGGAATTCCTCAAAATCATGGAGACAACACCGGAGTCTATGTCGAGGATCATTCGGTTTACGGACTCCGCTCCCGCAACTTCATCGATGCCGGAACAAGCCCTTACGGACGAAAATATATCGGCATCGATGCACCCCAGAGAACTGATAAAGAAGTGATGTCGGTTCTGACTGAAAAAGCGACCGCATGGTTGAAAAAGCAGACCCCTGAAAAACCATTTTTCCTCTATTATGCGCCCGCCGCAGTTCACTTTCCGATTACCCCCTCGGACAAGAATGCAGGAACCAGCGGTTGCGGCCTCTATGGTGATTTTATTCACGACCTGGATCAGTCGGTGGGCACCCTTCTAGATCTCCTCGACAAATCTAACCTCAGTCAAAATACGATCGTTCTTTTCACCAGTGACAACGGGGGAGTCTTACGAACCAGCGGAAAAAGTGATGAAGCCAAGGCTTATGCCATGGGTCTTCATGTCAATGGCGATTTCAAAAATGGAAAACATAGCATTTATCAAGGAGGCTCTCGTGTCCCTTACATCGTCCGCTGGCCCGGAAAAGTTCCCGCAGGAACCCTCTGCGATGAACCGGTGAGTCTGGTCGATACCCTGGCCACGGTCTCCAATCTTCTGCACGTCCCTCTTTCCGATCCCTCCAAGGGCGCCGAAGACAGCTTTAATGTTCTTCCCGCGTGGATGGGGACTCCCTACACCCCCCCCCTTGCGACCTTACCTGATTCTTCATAGTGCTGATGGAGTCTTTGCCATCCGCAAAGGCCCTTGGAAATGGATCGAAGGCGAGCCTGCGAATCCAAAACGCCCCCAGGGGCGGGCGGATGAATATCATGAACAGCTTTATAACCTTCAGGACGATCCAAAAGAGACGAAGGACGTTCTCCAGGAGTATCCGGAAGTCGCCCAGGAATTGAAAAAAATACTTCAAAACTCCGGCCAAAAGAACCATACTCGGTCTTGATTTGTATAGACGCCTACAAAAAACACTCCCATCCCTCGAACGGTTTGTGGAAAAAAGAAGAAAGGGACTCGTGCATGAAATCCACCCCTCAATGGACTTTGATCTTTGTTTTACTGAACATTCTGAACTTCGCGGTTTCGGAAGAAGCCCCCTTTCCTACTCCCGTTGGACAATTGCTGATTGACAAGAATTTTACAGACGGCGAAACCCGGAATCCTTGAATCAAGTCCTTCCAAGAAGGACTACTCAAAATTTATTGGGAGGGTTCCCAGCGTGTTTTGAATAAACTGCAGGAGGCCTGGGAGTCATCCTAAATGCGATGGAAAAAGAAAATGAAGTTTACTCTACATCCAACAAGTAGGTTTACGTCGTTTTCAAACCCGCATCAAATGCTCGTTTCGACACTTATATCGGCCACTTTTGGATTCACCCCGGCGAATCCACACTAAAAACGCGCCTTCTACTCGGCTTTTTAGGAATCGGGAAAAATCAAACCCACTACATGAAAATAGGTCACCGTGGATTTCCCGTGAACCCGATCCTTCAAATTTTAGGGGCATGCACCACCGAGATCAATAAACCTACATCGACTCCAGTTCCAATCGAAGAATCAGAAGTAACTGAAAAGGTTATGCTCACCTTGATGAGTAATAATGAAGGAAGGGTTGCTGCCCTAGTGAATCAAAAATTAAAGTGGAGATAAACCAGATTACAGGATTAATCGCCACCGTCAGTATCGACTCAAACCTCCTAGGAAGTACGGATCCTCTACTCACCCCTTACGGCTGTGAATCGTCTAATTCAACCGACAGGACTTTCGCCTGTTAGGACGCCGTCCTCGACGGCGCACATGCCACTAGGGTTTAAAACAAAACCCCTATGGGAGAAACTGTACCCGAAGTCTCAAAAAGCGGGTGGGACCTGGTTTCAAATCCTTTACTTTCACCGTCGTTATTCCGTTTAGATCCACACGACTGAACTCCGAGACCTCTGCCGCACTCCAATTTACCAGATCCGAAGAGGCTTCGGGAATGTAAACATATTGTTCCATCCCCATGGTCGGCCTCTGATAGGTCAACATCAGGAGAGGGGTTAAAGATGAAGGCTTTTGACCAACCGGCATTCTTCCCTGATAGCCCGAGACGGTCGGAACGATCCCAAGACTCGCTTTGATCAAATTAGGAATCTGATCCCCTGCCGGAGTCGCATTAGGCGCCCCTAAACCTGTTCCATCAGTGGGAAGTCCATAGCTTTTTGCCCATAACTGAAAGGAATTAAAAATATCAGGCTGAATCACTATTTCAGCGTCAACATGATTGCCATCTCCCTTATATTCATTTCCCGCCACATCCACTGAAACGACCTTATATCGTTTTCCTGAAACAGGATTGGCATCATAAAACTGGAAGTCTAGAGTCGGCGAAGTATTCATTTTTTTGAAATTTAGAGATCCAGGATCGCAGGAATAGACATTGTATCCTGCCAGATCCCACTCCTCTGAAGCAAACCAGTGAAGAAGACCTACCGTCGACAAATCCAAGCGAAGATTCTTCGCATTTAGCCAGGGGGAAACATCGTCTATCAAAGAACCTTTGGCGCTCGAAGAATCTTTCAATGATGATTCTAGTCCATTCTGATTCACTGCTGTGACCTTATATTGATAAATTGTTTCGTATCTCTTATTCGTTTCACTATAAATATAAGCGGGCTTGGCTTCATTGAAGAAATCCATCCAATTTCCCCGAACAGCTTGGGGATCCACATACACCAATCCAAAATTTCTTTTTTCCCAAGTCTGCCCATCAACGGAACGATAGATATTATACCCCTGAATATGAGGTGAAGCACTTCGATTAAAGGCGATATTCAGGCCGGTATTAAAGAAAGTCGTTCCATTCTTATCTCCATTTCGAGCTTCCATATTATCACCTACTACCGGGTAAACAGCAGAAACAGATACAGTCGATGGCGCGGAATCCGCATAAGGAACCGGCACTTCGAAAACTTCAATATTATCGAAGTAAAAGTTTTTGTTTTTCGTGATATTATCCCCTATTGAAATAAGATTTACCGACGTGATTGCAGTCGCTCCATCAGGAATCTGAAGTGCAGTCTCGTAAGTTTGAAACTTCCACCCGCTTAAAGTCGGATCAAGACTCATCAAAAGATTCCCATTAATTACTTCTCCATTATTAAATCCAATCTGCATCTGTGTTTTCACTGAATTAGTGGAGGGGAAAGCATCTGAGGCAACGCGAGATCTTAAGCGAAGTTTTTCCACCCCAGGAGTTAAAACAACGTCGGCAGTCGATATAAAATGCGGTCGACTTCCGTTAATCAGAAGATCTGATCCAATATAAATTCCACCACCATTTTTGGGAATACTGGAAGGCATTTTGACGTAGGTACTGACATTCTTGATCGCTTTAATCGTCGTATTATTAAAATCCGTTTTATTTTCTTCAAAGTTTTCGCTCCATAAACGATTAGGAATAACTCGGTTCCCATAGATTAATGTGATAAGACTTTTTGGCATCATCGTGGATTGAGCGGGATCCGTGACTAAATACTGTTTTTTAAGAAGTGAATCCCACGGCGTCCTGTTGCCAACAGGACCCGGCCACGCCCATTTCGCCCACTGGACACAATCCTCCAGAAGCCCCCGGTCGATTCCCTCTTCCAAAAACAAGGGAAGATACTGCCAAGTGGAATCCAGATGATTAGGAGTTGATCCCTCATCCCCTTTATTTCCCACACCATTCCAACCCATTGGACTAGCTGTTTTGGCTGGGAGGTCATGCTTTAAATCTCCTATTTTAAGATCCAAACTCATGCGGGAAACTTGAGATAGTTTATTAACGTCATATTGAGAAACAACATCAAGCCATTCGTATAAAAATTCTTCCATCATCCTCACCCATAAACCGGAAGACTCAGGAGTTCCGGGATCGATGGAATCCAGTCCTCCCTGATTGATTTCACGATTATTATATAGATTTGACGGATGTAGTGTTCGAAAAGAGAAGCCGTTTTTATTGAGGCCATTCCCATTATCACGGCTCTCGTACATTTTAAGGATCGTGGAAAAATAATGAGCCGATGAATTGACCTTAGAATATCGAGAAAAATTGATCGTATGTTCCAATTGATAGTCCCAATCCAGAGGAGAATTCATTGGATAATTTCCTCTCATCCCTGCATTTAACAAAAGCTGAAGGTGATACCATTGATTGGATGTCATTTTCCCAACCGCAAGAGATTGACCTCGGCGATAACTCCAATTGTGTGCAGAAATATGAGGCGCTAAATCAAAGACTGTAGAATTTCCCGAAGGAAAAGATCTTTCCCCATCTTCTCCAAGTACGTTCGGGTTTGTGGCTCTATCCTCCAAATTAAACTCACGAACAATATTAAATGTTTTCACTGCCACATATTGACTAACGGCAAGTGCCATTTCTTCCCGGGTCAGATCAGGGTTGCGCCGGGTCGCTAATCCTAAATCTTGAGCGAGTGTAAAACTTCCATCAGGGTTCTTGGTTTTATCGAACAAATTTTGATCTCCCAAACGATAAGTACCTCCTTCTTTGGTAAAATTTTCATCTTTAATATATGCACCAAAATTAAGGGTGGAAAAAACATTACTATTGGACACCCCAGACTTAAAACTATTGTAAGCAATGATAAAGGGATCTGTAATCAATGCGGCATCTCCTTTTCTCGATTGCGGCCCACTCCAAATATCTTCAGGAGCATAACGAGGAAGCCATGCGTTCCAGTCTGGAAACTGAAAGGAAATTCTCATTTCACGTAAATTCACGATTGGGGGATTTTTTGCGCCCGAATTTTCACGGTTTGCCTTTTTTCCTCCGTGATCAATTACTTTTTCGACATCGAGTCTCGTCAAGTTTTTTAAATTGAATCCTGATGTTTTTCTAAAAAAATCTACGAAAGACTCTTTTTCGTTCATCACAACGCTCTCTAAACCTGCGCCAACAGCCCATTGATCTCTCGATTTTGTCTGAAGCCCGGGTCCTGGCTGAAAAGGAGGATTCCAAGGGCGACCATTTGGAGGATATATTGTTGAGCTTAAATTACGAATATAAGCCGCAATCTGACTTCCTTCCGTCAAGGTTAATCCGTGATACTGAGCCCGCGCGATGATACTTTCGTTGGAATAATTAAAGTAGTGAAGATCACCTCCATCTTGAAAATGACAGCTCGCACAAGAGGCTTTAATATTCAATTTTGAAATGGGATTATCAACCAAATTGCTTGTTTTACTCCATAGTGCTTTACCTGCATTCTGCTGATTAATTGACTCATAGCCAATAGGAGAAGTCCATTTTGAGACATCCTCAGGAACTAATGTATCCGTGATGAGATTATTTCCAAAATCATCCAAAAGTTTGATATCTAAAATCCGTACCGCAGTCACATTGCCATCGGTCCCGTTGAACCTTAAGTCGAGAGTTTGTGGTCCTGTCTTCCTCCAGGAGGCAGGAACACCCACTTTTATACGAACAGTTCCTTGAATCCCCCCGATTCCACCGAACTTTCCATCATTCCCATCGAATGTTACATTCGAGTTTGATAACTCGATCCATTCTTTTCCATTGAAACGAAGGGAAAGCTCCCCTTGGTAGCGAAGGTTGTGAACCTGAAGATAGAGCGTCGCAAGATTTAAGCCGGTACCTGTACTGGTGTGGAGAGTCAGTGTCTTTGTCTGACTCAAGGCGTCCGGAGACACAATCTCGATAGGGACTTGGATCGTTGCACCATACATCGGAGCCACTAAGGCTAACCCACAGTTGAAGAGACTTCCATAGAGACACCTTAAGAGAATGTGATATTTCATAAATTTCAGCGAATTCTAAGTTGATCTTGGACTCAGGCTTCCTCCTGATTACTTTCTCAAAATTTACGAAGTCCCCCTCTGAAAAACGGGGAGGAACCTCAATTGCTTGCGACGGATCAATACCAGCAAGAAAAATCCAATTCCACTCATCCAAGAGGTCATCGGTTCAGGAACGGCAGAAAAAACAGCTCCAAAGTTATCAAAACTAAAAGCAACCTCTGAGCTCAATGGAAAAACAGATCCACTCCCTGCAAGTTCCCAATAATTGATGTGATTCATGAGTGATTGGTTGATATAAGTAAGTAAGGAGGTCTGAGTCGAAAAGGAAGTGCTGTTAAAAGCGGCGGCGGAAAATTGAGCAAGGGCAACATCATTAATATTTATGCCGTCAAAATTCACCAATTTG
>JAZKBH010000101.1:13319-21007 GCA_040388725.1 Verrucomicrobiota bacterium | reverse complement strand
TTGTAAATGTATCATTGAGATTTCCGGACACAGACTGTGCTTTCAATGTCAAGGAATTGTAGGCAGATAAATCGATAAAATCCGTCACATTTGATCCGATGGAAAAATCCACACTTCCCTCTCCATAGGGAGTCCCACCAGAGACGGATTGGATCGTGAAATAATTAGCATTTTGAACAATCTGATTGACTGGGGAGGACCAGCTTCCATTGAAGCTGCTATAGGCCAGTGATGAGATTGCCGCACTTCCAAGATCCGAAATCGTGATCTGTGATCGCAGAAAGGGTGTTGAAAATAAAAGGACAATCCCAAAGACCCTGCGAGAGAAAATTATGGAGAGGAATATTTTCATTTTTAGTTGAGACTATAAGGAATCGGTATTTGAATCGTACCGACGCCTAGTGTTCCGTTTGACTTTTGTATTAAAATAGGATTTCCGACAGAAATCACCACATTGGACATATTGAAGGGAAGTGTCCCCTTCCTCCATTGTCCCGAGCTCCCATCAAAAGAGTAGTAATTCCAAACGGAACCATCATAAACACCGATCTGATCAAAACCCGAAGTGGCAGAACCAACTTTATTGATCCAGCCGGCTATTTTTAAATTCAACCCCAACTCCCTCAAGGTCAAATCCTTGGGAAAACCCGTTCCGATAAACGAGACTCCCGAGGTGTTGTATGAAATCTGACGGTCAATCCCCGAAACTCTTCCAATCACACTGAACGTATAAGGAGTACTTGCACGCCGATTGTAGACAACTCCGGCATCCGACGAAACAACCGTGTTCCCGCAATTAAATGGGAGTGTTCCCGATCTCCACTGATGGGCTGTCGAGTCAAAATAATACGTCGTCCATGTTCCGTTTTGAACCATGGAGACTTCATCCGCAGTCGTTCTCGTCCCTGCAAGGACTGCCTGATCTCCGGTGGATGTTCCAGAACCAAAAAAAGAGAGAAGCGTGTCGCAGGGGAAAATTTCAAACTGATCTCCCACCTGAGCGCCATTCACTAGGCTCCCCCCATCGTTTGTAACTGTTACGGTGTTGACTGTGCTGGGGGTTGTAGTCGAAATCAGATATGTTTCTCCGGTTAAAGCCCCAGTGGTAAAACGAACCCCAAAGGGGGAATCAGGAGAGGAATATGCGGATACTCTCCAGCCAGGATTGACTGCAGAGAGGGTATTTGAAGTCACTCCTGATACCGTTCCAGAGAATGCTGCTGATTCAGTCAAGGGAAGCGAAAAAGTAGTGAGTTTCGGAGATGAAATCGTCCCCGCTGCAACGGTATAAGTAATCATCCCCTCCGGTACTGTCGAGGTGCTTTGGGAAAAAACCGATGTCATCAACAACCCCAGAATCAGTCCAGATCCCATGACGATTACTCTCAAAACAGCGGAAATCTCCCGAGGAAATAGACCTTTAAGTCTTAAAGGCGGTTTAAGCAAATTTGCATTCATAGGTTAATTATTAATTTTTTCTTATTATATTAACTTTAAATTTAAAGTAACACAAGAAGTTGCTTTTGCAATCAAAATTATTTAAGAGAATTATTTGACCATAACCCGGTCTAGCTGAAACCAAGATTTTATTACTAATAGGGGATGATGAGTGAAAGTAAAATTAGATTAATGCCGAGGTATAGGACCAGGTTATGGGTCTACTCCTGCCGGTGAGATCGGATTTATGATCAGGGACTCTTTCGAAAGTTTCTTATGAGGGCGAGTTGATATATCAGCTCGTCATAAAGAAGATCCGTGTTTTAATCCCAGATTCCGTAGGTCAACTCGAATTTATTTTTCGTAAACTCTATGATGTGATGACGTTACTAAAATTCCCAACGATCGTTCAGAGTTTATTTCTGGTCGCCGGCTGCGGAATATGCTTGATATCGCCCCGTATGCAGAGCCTCTTCGGGAGAGGGTCCGTCAAAACGCGGAGGCGTCGGCGGCTAAAAATGGACCGAGGAGGTTCCCTGTACCGGCCGTTAGAATAGTTTCGTTTTTAAGGAACTATTCCCTTTTCGGCATCTGAACCGATAGTTCCCGCTCCCCCCGGATCATCTTCGCCGCTTCTCCGACCAACCATAGATAATAATCACTCGCGAGCGGCGTCCCCTCGTCCATTCCATACCAGCAAAAGGAACTTGTCCCGACCGGCGGATGCGAATCGGTTTTGAAAATCTGCGTTCCCTCATCCATCTCATCAAACATCGATTCATAGACCATCTTCACTCCCAGCTTTTTCAGCTCCACATACTGGGTCCAGAGAAACTTCCCCCCAAGCCGGGGGATGTCGTTCAATTTCTCCGTCGGGTTCTTATTTACCCAAGAGAAACCAGGGAAAACCACCGGGAGATAGTCAACCCCGTTCTTTTTCGTCCACTCGACATCCTCCCTCCAATACTTGTTCGCATGTTCGACCACCTGCTGGGGGGTCCTGTAGCGACCCGGTGTCCAAGGACTGATCACCTCCACACTTTTCAAAAATTCATGAAATTCAGGATCTCTGATTGAATCACGGGTCAAAGTTCTCCACGCCGTCGGAATCCCCACCATCACTGCGCAGCCACCCACCTCGGGATCGTGCTGGAGAAAATCGACAAACTCTTTTTGCTTCAGAAAATCAAAGGCCCTCTTTCCCGACTGTTCCGAGGTTTTTTCGCTAAATCCGATCCCCCAAACCGCCACCAGCGGCTTACCCCGGTGATGAAGATACGCCTTATCCGCAGGATCCTTCGTGATTCCCATCATCCTCACTAATCGTCGCCAGTCCTCCTTCATCGCCTCAAGACTATCCTCCCGAAGCCCCGAAAGATCATACATCACCACGTAGGCGCGTCCCGTCAGATTCGCCGCCTCTCGGACATTACGAAGGACTGTATTGCAATGATTAAAGGTTTCTGGATCCTTGATCACCGAATTTCCGAATCGCTGTAAAAAGGCCACGTCGATTCCGTAATCCTTCATCCATTGAAAATGGCGAGTCACCGTCTTCTGATTGTAATCACTGAAAACATACGCAGGAGAACCATCTTCTTTTTGAAAAGGGGTCTTGTATTTTTCATCCTCCCCCAACTCACTCACATCCGGCCAGTAGTCGATACAAGTGTTTCCCGGCTTAAAAGCACCTTTAAAGGAATAATGACGCCATCCGATTTCCGCCCCATCCCCCTCGGCATTATACCACCCTTGGTAGCCGACCACCATCTTGTTCTCAAGCGTGCCTCGATCGACGCCCTCCACGGAAATCCCAGTGTAATGCCCAAGTTTTTCCATCTTTTTCAGCCCCTCCTGATCGTTTCTTTTCGCTGCGTGCAGACTGACCGCCATTCCGAGAATTCCGATCGCCAAAAACCAGTTTTTCCAACGATAGAAGCGGATTCGTTTTTTAATGCGATGGGTCATTATTTTTTCGTTGTTGATTTTGAATTCTAAGTGAAAGCGTTTGATTCATGAGCCCGGCATAGTGCCGGTCGCGGGTCGACTTCCGTTGATCATTTCCTTGGCATCGCCCGTCAGACGCATCCACCAGTCTGAAGGTTTTCCCTCGTTTGTGAGAAATCTCCCCCAGGCCGAGACAAAAGCACTTTCTGGAATCGACTCCTCTTTCCCAGATCCCAATTTCCAAAAAAACTCAACCTTTCCCTTTTCCTTGAAATGCCGGTATTCGACCCGAAAGGGGACCCCCTTTTCAGTCGCTGAAAATGTGGCCTGAGGGAAGAGTTCGTCGGTTATTTTTTGGGAGTCGACCACTTTCGAGTTCAAGAGGAAGATCGTCACTTCATCCTCCAGAGCCCCCTTGATGATCATCGTATAAGTTCCCGAAGCAGGAGCCACCAGCAAACCCTCCCATTTGACAGTATAATCCTGGGGCATTACTCCGGCGACCGGAGCATAATTCAAATCACAGCGAGGAATAGGCTGAGATTGGATAATCGGATTCTCCTGGGGTTTCCCTCCCGGATAAAACTTTGCAATCACCCCTGGGGCCCGGGGAGTTTCCGGGGTATCATCACTCATCGGCATGATTGCCGTCCCTTCATTGTACTCGTCGAACATTCCGACAAAAAGAGCCTCGAATTTCATCTGAGCCACCCTTGAAATTTCATCCCAGTATTTCTGCCCACCACGCCGGGGGATATATTCAATCGGTAGATCGGGAAGCTTCTTCAAATTGGCCCAGGAGAACCCAGGACTCGCCATCGGCAGATAGGCAACCCCCATTTTTTCGAAATCCTCACGATCCTCCCGATAATGATCCGAATGCCAGACCTGAAGTGCATCGTACTTTTTGGCATGGGCCAGCCATTCCCCAGGAAGATTTCTCCAGTCCCCGGGAAGCGCCCCGATCAGGTAGTTTCCTCCGTATTTTTCATCGCTCTTGAAAAACTGTATAATTTTATCGGAGGTCTCCACTTTGAACTTTCGATCTTTAAAAGCCATCCCCCAGATAAAAACAACCGGCTTTCCATTTTCATGCAGATAAGTTGGATCCTTCAAAAGCCCGAAATCGTCCACCAACCATTTCCAATCCTCTTCAATCAACCGATAAGCATCCGAATCCTGCACTCCACTCACGTCGTACTCAATCGCCCAGACCCGGTTCTCCTTGTTCGCCGCCGCCCGGACATTCCCCAAAACCCACTCTCCCGCTTTCCGAGAGGGATAGCGCGGACCTATCAGAAACCGCTGGAGAAAAACACCATCGATGTTGTATTTCTTCATCCATGAAAAATGAAGATCGACCACCTCAGGACGCGCTGACGAAAAAAGCATCGCCCGGTTTCCACTCTTCAATTTGACATTCCCAAAGGGAACGAGCGCCGAGACCGGGTACTCCGAGAGATCAGGCCACATATCGACTGAAAATTCTCCCTGATTCGGGTCCCCCCAGTGAATCCACCCCATATTCGACGGATCATTCGGGGTCCGAAACCACCCTTGATACCCGCACAAAACCTTTCCCTTCATCGTCTCATTGTTTTTCTCGGTGGCAAAAGGTCCTTCAAATAGCTTTTTCCACGATGCTTTTTCTAGGTATTGGAAATAGGGCTGCTCAAAGGGAAACTCCTGACACTTCACCTCTGCAATCATCAGGGACTCTTTTTGTCCTATTTTTTTGATCTGCACTCCCCTATGCAGAGTAAAGTCATTGACGATTTTTGGGTTGGTAATTTTGAGGTAGGAGACGACCCATTTTTTTTGGTTTAATAGGGTCGACTCCGTAAAGATCTCCGGATTTATCAAGCTCCCACGCGAATCCCAAGCCTGCACCTGGATTTGGCCGGTTCCTTCATCCCAAAACTTGATTTTCACGTAAAGTGAGGAAGGCTCCTCCGAAAGAAGTTTTTCTTCCGGATAGAACATCAGTGCCGGGGCCTCTGAAGTCAACTGCCAGATGGAGGCAGACTCTCCTCCCACTATCTCGTTCGCACGTACAACAGGATCCCCTTTCAAAGTAAAAGGCTTCATGGAGGCGTCCATTTGAGCGTGAGCAAAAATGAGAACTCCCTCCCAAAAAAGAAGCGGCAAAACCATTTTTCGAAGCATCCTCCCGATGCCGCGAAAAAAGACTGAGGATTCAGGGGATCGAAATCCATTTATTTTAATCATATTCATCTGGAAAACATGGAACACGAATGACGACAGGTCAAAAGACTTAAAGTAAAACCCATTACCTGATTCTCTTTGGATCCTGACTTTGAAAAACAAATGAGCCTTTTTTATAATTTATTAGCATACTATTTTCCATCTATTTCAAGCTCATTGGAGCCCATTCTCAAGAGAAAAACTCTTTCGGAATACTTTAAACCTAACTTGGTATTAAAATAGGTCAACTGTAATTTTTAAGTTATATTATTATTTTTTAAATTAATACTTGAATCTCTCAATTCCTATTTTATATTAATCCTTATGGCAACCCTCCTAAGCGCCCGACCTACTTCTTCTGTTTCTCACGAAAATCAAACTTACCGGGGCCCCTTCGCCTTAATGAGCATCCTCTTCTTCTTGTGGGGATTTATGACGGTCTGGAATGACATTCTTATTCCACGATTTAAGGAGGCCTTCGAACTCAGTTACTTTCAAGCCATGCTCGTCCAATTCGCCTTTTTTGGAGCTTATGGTGTTGGCTCGCTCATCTACTATCTCATTTCAATGACCTCCGGTGATCCGATTAACCGCATTGGATATAAAAACGGCGTTATTCTTGGACTCCTCATTGCAGCCGGAGGAAGCAGTCTTTTCTACCCTGCAGCAACCCTCACCTCCTATCCTCTTTTTCTAATCGCTCTCTTCATTGTCGGCCTCGGATTTGCTATGCTTCAAATTGCCGCAAATCCTTATGTAACCATCCTTGGCCCTGAACGCACCGCCTCTAGTCGTCTCAACCTCTCTCAAGCCTTTAACTCCTTTGGAACCGCCACAGGCCCCATTCTCGGCAGTTGGCTCATCTACGAGGTTTTTCATTCCTCCAACACCCATAGTGCCGATTCCGTAAAAGTTCCCTACCTTTGCTTCTCTGGAATTTTTCTCCTGATCGCCTTGCTTTTCAAAGTCGCACACCTTCCTAATTTCACCAATGACGACCAGGTTGAAGGAGGGATCGGGGCCCTCAAACACCCTCACACCGCACTGGGAATGCTGGCCATTTTTATGTATGTCGGAGGCGAAGTCTCGGTCGGAAGCGCTATCGTCAATTTCCTTGGATCTCCCCGTTTGGGATCTCTTCCTCTTCAGACCGCCAGCGCCTTTCTCTCCTTCTTCTGGGGAGGCCTTATGATCGGACGGTTCATGGGAGCGGTCGCCCTCAGTGAACTCTCCCGGAGAGCGAAACACCTGATCATGAGCGCAATCCCTCTTGGCGCATTCATCCTCATTATCGCCCTCCCCGAAATCGCCTCTTTCTTTCACCTCGGATGGGCAGATCAGGCGGGGACTCTCTGCCACTTTTCGACCGTCAAACCGTATGGAATTTGTTTGATTCTTCTGCTTGTCTCTTTCTTCCTCGGCGAAGCGAGCCCGCAGCGGATGCTCTCCCTCTTCAGCGGACTCATCATCTCCCTGCTGATCACCGGAGTCGTTGCTGAAGGCGAAATTGCCAAATGGGCGGTTCTCGGAGTTGGCCTTTTCTGCTCGGTGATGTGGTCGAACATCTTCTCTCTCGCGATCGAAGGACTCGGCGCCCTCAAAAGCCAAGCCTCCTCCCTTCTGGTCATGGCGATTCTTGGCGGAGCGATCCTCCCTCCGATCCAAGGCGCGGTGGCCGATCATTTCGGAATCCAAATCTCCTTTGTCATTCCGATCCTCGCCTTCGCCTATATCGCTTTCTATGGTCTTTACGGTTACCGAGCAGGACGAGATCTTTCATAATTTCGCCATTTAAACCCAAACCCCTTTTTTCCATTTTATTCTATAAACCCTTATGAAAAAAAACCTCTTCTCTCTTCTCCTTTTTCTTTTTTGTTCCTTTCTTTCCGCCCAGGTCGAAAATGTCGATTCGACCATCGGCGGGGTCGGATTCCTCCTGGAGCCGACACGGCCCACCGTCCATCTCCCCAACAGCATGGTTCGAGTCTATCCTGTGCGAAGCGATCAGATCGACGACCAGATCAAATCGTTTCCCCTCACCATCATCTCTCATCGACTGGGGGAACTCTTTTCGATCATGCCGGGAGAAAATAAGCCGG
>JAZKBH010000101.1:6247-13309 GCA_040388725.1 Verrucomicrobiota bacterium | reverse complement strand
GGCCTGGGATCAGGAGGTCACCACTCCTTATTATTACTCGACCCGATTTGACGAATCCCTGATCCAAACCGAGTTCACTCCCACCGAACGGAGTGGTTATTTCCGCTTTCGGTTCCCCCATCAAAAAGCTCTTGTTCATCTGAAGAATCTCCACCCGGGCGATCTCCGAACGGAAAAAAACAATGCCATCTCCGGGAACGAGGAATTCAAAGGAAAAGAACCAGGCCAGATCATGCGGGCCTATTTTTACGGGGAGTTTAATGCCCCGCTGAAAGCGACTCTTGAGCGAAAAGATGGAAAAAGTCGCCTCACCCTTCAAGGCTCCGCCTCCCTCCTGGAGTTCCGCTACGGTGTCTCCTTCATCAGCGTCGAGCAGGCGAAGAAAAACCTGCAAAGCGAAATTCCCTCCTGGGACTTCGACCTTGTGAGAAATAATGCCCAGAAACGCTGGAACAAAACTCTCGGCCAGATTGAGATCAAGGGAGGAACCGAGGCCCAGCGCCGAGTTTTCTATACCTCCCTCTATCGGACCTACGAGCGAATGATCAACGTCACCGAGGACGGAAAATACTACAGCCCCTACGACCATCAGGTCCATCAGGATCCCCGCCCCTTCTACACGGACAACTGGATCTGGGATCTCTTTCATGCCCATGGCCCCCTCCATGCCCTTCTCAATCCTGAAATGGCCGCCGACCAGATCCAATCCTATGTCCGCATGTATGAGCAATCAGGATGGATGCCCTCCTTCGCCGTCCTTTGGGGCGACTACCCCTGCATGAATGGAAATCACTCGGCTGCCTGGTTCGCCGACGATTGGTTCAAGGGAATCCAAAACTTCGATATGCCCAAGGCCCTGGAAGGAGTCCGCAAAAATTCTCTGGAAGCGACTCTCCTTCCCTGGAGAAACGGACCCAAGTGCGCCCTTGACGATTTTTATAACAAGCAAGGATACTTTCCCGCCCTTCCCGAAGGAGCCAAGGAGACCGAGCCTCTCGTCTTCCCTCTGGAGGACCGTCAGGCGGTCGCGGTCACCCTCGCCAATAGCTATGACGACTGGTGCATCGCCCAGCTCGCCCGAAGCGCTGGAAACAATAACGACTACGATCTTTTCATGAAGCGCTCGCAATTCTATAAAAACGTCTGGAACGTTAAAGAGGGGTGCATGTGGCCCAAGGACGCCAACGGAAAATGGATCGAGGGTCTTGACCCCAAATTTGGCGGAGGTCGTGGTGGACGAGCCTACTACGACGAAAACAATGCCTACACCTACAACTGGGACGTCCCTCATGATGAAGAGGGACTCTTTACTCTCATGGGTGGCCATCAGGCGGCGGAGGCCAAGCTCGATCAGCTTTTCCGGGAGGGATTGGGTCGAAGTAAATTTGAATTTTTCGCGAAATTTCCCGATGCCTCGGGTCTGGTCGGACAATTCTCCATGGGGAACGAACCGAGCTTCAGTATTCCCTATCTGTACAATCAACTTGGGGCTCCATGGAAAACTGAAAAAAGAGTCCGCAACCTTCTGGATCAATGGTTCAACGATGATATCCACGGAATCCCCGGGGACGAGGATGGAGGAGGAATGACCGCCTGGGTCGTCTTTTCCATGATCGGATTCTATCCCACAACGCCTGGACTTCCTGTTTACGACTGGGGTAGTCCCGTTTTTGACGATCTCAAAATCCATCTTCACAACGGGAAGACGATCGAGATCGAGGCGAAAAACAATTCCAAGAACAACAAGTACATCCAAAGCGTGAAGCTCAATGGAAAGGAACTTGACCGATCTTGGTTCCGCCATGCCGAAATCGCCAACGGGGCAAAATTCGAGATCGAGATGGGAAACACCCCGAACCAGTCCTGGGCGACCACCCCCCGAAGCCTTCTTCCTCATTCCGTAAAACTCAATCCCGAATCTTTTACCACACTTCCATAAACAGAACGAGCCGGAACCAGGAATTCTTATTCGAATGAAATCTCTCTTATCAAAAACATTTATTCCGACTCCGGTTGATGATTCGATCGATTATCGGCTTTTCAACTTCCCCTCGATGGATTAAAAATAAGTCTATGTGTGTAAAGCCTCGGACTCTTCAAAGTGGGTTTTCCCTCATGGAGGTCCTCCTTGCCATTGCCATTGTTTCCATCTCCATGATTCCCCTTGTCGGACTGATCCCGATCGGACTCAAAAAAGCCCAACTCTCCACCGAAGAGACCCATGCGGTTCACTACCTCTCCGCCGTCATTCAGGATTTGAGATATCCCCCCCCCGGAGCGACCCGATCCGAGGTCTTTAAACTCTCCCCTCTTCCTTACAACGGAGCGGTCGTCCATGATAAAAACCGGGTCTGGGTCGATTCCTGCTGGAGTGTCTATCCGGAAGATCAAAAGCCCAATGTGTTCTGCTATCAGATTGAGTGGGAGTACACCCAAGTCCCGGAACCCGCCAGTTTTCTCCCCGTCGAAGCGAACATCACCGTTCGCTGGCCCCCGAAACCGAATCCCTCACCGGATGACAATCTTACCTCAAAAACCGGAGGCGAAGTCACCTCCCATGCCTCCTTTCGAAAACCATAAACCTGGAAAAGAGATGCCCTTTTCATCCTCAATTTTTTCACGCTCCCGGAAATCCTTTTCACTGACCGAGCTCATGATCGCCATTGCGATAACATCCGTTCTGATGTTTTTTTTCACCCAAATTCTCGGGACCGTCGAGCGAACCATCAAACTCAGCACTCAGATGATCGATTCGACCTCACAGGCCCGATTTGTCTTTGACCGCATCGGCCTTGATTTAAAATCCATGCCGATTCGGTCGGACATCGACTATCACATGACCAATGCTCCGATGAAAGAGGACTTCTTGAGAATCCTCAGCGGGATCTATGGCCCCGAAGGGAACAGACCCCTTTCGCTCATTGGCTACCAAATCATGACCGATGAAAATGGAATTGATGGCCTCTACCGTGGAGTCCGCGGCTACTCATGGGATACGATGGGATTCATGGGATTCAGCAGTAATCAATCCGCTCCGAGTCTTTTAAATCTTCCCGAAGGCCTCACCCTTCGTGATAAGGATTACGAGGAGATCGGCTCCGGAATTTTCCGTGCCGAGATCGCCTTTCAAATCAAAAACACCGGTAAAATTCTCCGGGATCCCCCCTTTGTGACCTCCACCAACAGATATTCCCCCGCGAGGGCCATTCAAATCACCAACATCGGCTCCGTGATCGTGACGCTCGCGACTTTTGATGTCAAATACAAGAAAATGATGAATCAGGAGCTCTCCGATCTTCTCCGATCCAAATTCCCCATCGCCCCGGAGGGAATTACCCCCGCCGCCTTTTGGAACACCAACCTCGAATACCATTTTCCGGAATTTGCCGAGGGACTCCCCAAGCCCGTCGCCCAATCCGTCCGGGTTTTTCAGCGATTCTATAATATTGAAAGTCAGTAAAGTGACTCACTCCTTTGATCGAAAGTGGACTTTATCTTGAGGGAAAGGACTACTGGACCCACTCGACTTGACGGTCGACGATCTGGTTAGTGTAACGATCAATCGCCACATTCACCCAGACCCGGGATCCATGTCCCGCAAAAGTTCGGGTCCCCACCTCTTTCCCGAGCTGACAATTTAAATCCAGACAGAGATTCCACGTCCGCGTTTGAAGCGAGGGAATTAATCCACGGATCACCGACTCGCGGCGCCACTTGATGGCGGTATCAAGATCGGACGATTGCGGAAAGACCGCATCCAACTGTTTGACGAGATCTGTTTTATTTTCAATCTTCATCCTCTGATTTAAAATATTCGACGCGATCTCCGAAGACTTAATTCCTCCGCCCTGACCGATTTTCGTTTCCAAGAAGGGATCAATCTCCGTCCCCTCCATCAAACCCTCCAGAACCTCCTCTGGCGCCCCATGAAAATTAATCTTTCCGGCAACAACCTCCGGCTCTTCCTCTAACGTAAAAAGATCGAGTAAGTCCCGATCCGCACTGTTCGACGAAAAGAAATCAAGCGTCTTCCAAGGAAGATCCCGATAGGCGTATCCCATCTCCGCAATATTCGTGAAGGGACGATTCAAAATGATCGGCCGGGAGGTCATATCGGTCGGATGATTGGGATAAACCCCGTATTGCGAATTTCCATCCCCACGACGAACGATCCCATCGTTATCCTTATAGTAAGACAACGCAAAAGCAGAATGAGGATTGCTTCCTGAACTCCGATTATCCCCATAGTCGGCGGGAACAATTTTATCCATGTATCCGGTTTTTGCCGAAAGGATATTAAAAGGACTAAATAGTGAGCCGACGGGATTCGTAACGCCCAAAGTTATTCGCCTTGTATTGCTATCGGCCATCCAAGGATAAATATCCGACTCAGGCAAACTAAGAGACGCCGTATTACCTCCCACATAAACATTTGAACTCTGGACCCCAAAACGTAACGTCCTCGGATCAGGAACCCAACGACGAGAAGCAATAATCGGCCGATTCGAAGTAAGTCCCGCCGCCGGAATATTTCCATAAATCGCCTGAAAAGTCGCCATCGGATTGCCATTACCCGCTACACGACCGCATACAATTCCTGCGTTACCGGCAGATAAAAAAGTGGCCCCCATTCCCGAATAAACATAAGAAGAAATCCAATCTGAGCTTGGAAAAACTGCCGTATTTGAGCCTCCCTTCCTGAGATAGGACCAATCAAAACGAGTCGGAGTCGGAGAAGGAATTAAACCGCCCGTCCATGCGATCGTAAAAGATGCCACACTTTGGGTAAGCGTCACATCGATCAATTTGTCTGAAAGACTGATACTCGGCCCTAAAATACCGAAATAAGAGGTAGTGGCTTGTCCCTGAATCAACCCGGGGTACGTGCCATTTCCATTATTAGGGGCAAGCGTGGTATCCAACAGTTTCGGGGAGGTCGTTAATTTTTCAATCGAAGTATTGAGATTCACGACCGGACGTGTCGCATTGTAATCCACGATTGATCTTTTCGCTGCGGGAACGGCAATAACGGCTGAGGTCGTATCCTTGGCCGTCATGTACATTGATCCACAGAGCCCCGCAAGCCTCAATCCTTGAGGAGCCTCCGTGGGAAAATTTAACTTTCTTTCAATCGTCCAAAATTCAGGAACAAACCACGTGCTGACAAAATCGAGCGTCGCAGGCTGGCTGACGG
The DNA here is from genome assembly GCA_040388725.1 of Verrucomicrobiota bacterium. Classification (GTDB taxonomy): domain Bacteria; phylum Verrucomicrobiota; class Verrucomicrobiia; order Methylacidiphilales; family CAMAQI01; genus CAMAQI01. The sequence goes on along the minus strand of JAZKBH010000101.1, from coordinate 8,115 downwards.
CCAGTCCGGGCGTTGCATAGGTCGTCCCCACAGGCGGACGATAAACAAAGAGATTCAATGCCAAAAAAGAGGGAAGACCTTCCTGCCCTGTCAAAATCAAATCCTGAGCCTCATTGTAATAAACCACCGCATCTACTGCGGGAAAAATCTCTTTTCTCGCCTTAATTTGCAGCATCGTCGGGTAGCCATCCGCATCCCATTGATCGATGATATTCAGCCCGATTCTAAAAACATGTTTTGAATTTCGGATCGACTCCAAATCGGCATTTACAAATATTGGTTCCTGCGAGGCAATTGACCCGGTCGTCGGCTGATTTTTAATGTTTTGGTCATTCGAAATCGAATTCTGCCCCATCGACCCCGCCAAGATCCCCGCCTGGAGCAACTCAAAAAAATTCGGCTCCCGATTCAGCGAGATGAACTTCGGATCGTTCAACTGATAAATCTTCGTGTTCCCTTTTTCATCTGTTGTTCCCGCCGAGTAGATCCAGGGCTCATTTTCGCCACTCCGGGTGAGGCCAAAATACTTGTAAATATCGCTATCGACCCCGACGCTCCCTGTCGCCTGAGCTAAAAGATCGATTCTCCTCAGGGGAAAACGCTTGGTCATTACCGGTTTTTTTTCAGAATTCCCTTCCCGTAACGGGAGTGCTGCGAAGTCGCGATTCGGTTTTCTCCGCTTGGTGGTCCAGGGATCGTTCGACTCGGCCTTGTATTGAAAGGTATAAAGATCGCTCGATTCAAAAGTGGAAAAAGTCGATCCATTCACCTTCGGACGAACACTCGGCGCGTTGACCTCGCGGGAAAAGGTCGTTAAAAATTCCGGAGCCCGCCCCCCCAATTGATTCTCCTTGAGATAATCGAGCATCTCCTGACGGGAGAGAAATGCCCGTCCCTTTTCATCGACGGATAAAAATCCGCGGGCGTGATAGTCCTTGAGACGAGAATCGACCTCAGAGGAACCTGATCCCGCCAACCAGTGGCCAATGAGATTCGCCCCCCCCGATCCGATCGCCGGTATCTTGGAGAAATCGATATCATAAGAATCAGACTTCGCTTTTCTCTCCGACTCACTGAGATTCGCTCCCCACGGGGCGACATTCGCATCGCAAAGTCCCCCGACATCGTAGACCTTCCCCTCGACCAAAAGAATCTTAGAACGGTTATCCGTCGATTCAATAACCTGGTGGACCCCGCTTTCAGGAATTTCGTCGGATCTCGTCAACCCGATTCGATCCCATTTGATCGACGAGAAGGATTTTCCCTCCCCCAAAGGATCACTCGTCCACGAGTTCTCCGGTGCCAGCGTCAGAATCGACGAGACTGACTGGGGAAGACCAAGCATCGTTGTCGCCCCCGTCTCCTCCCCCACGGTGGCATCATCCGTCCCGATCGGCTGGTAAACATTTTGAACTCCGACGCTTCCTTCTCGGGTCAATACCGTGCTTTTCAGCCGGATCTGCTCGCGAATTCCTCCAATCACCTGCTCCGAGACCGAAAGAACAGCGAGATCCGAGAGCAGATTTTTGGAGTAAAGGGAAGCCATCGTCGACTGCTGGGTCGATTTCGAAAAAAAGGCGACGACGATGATACTCATCATACTCAAGACCATCAGGGTCAGGATAAGAGTGAAGCCCTGTTTTCGGCGAGAATCCGGAAACCTCTCTATCCTGTACTTTAGCAAAACTTGATCCCAAGAGTGATATCGATGCTCATTCCATAAGAGCGAAACGCGTCTCCTGACAATCGATCCGGTCACCATAACGAAAAAGTTAGTATTTCCTTAAAAAAGATCAAGTTAAATATTAAGACAGCAAAATAAGACCCTATTTATTGACTATTTTATTTTTTATGTTATTTTATTAACT
>JAZKBH010000101.1:445-6237 GCA_040388725.1 Verrucomicrobiota bacterium | reverse complement strand
AACTAAATATTTAAAGAAATGAGGTTTATGAAAAAACAAATTACAATTCCTTTTTTGATCTTAATTCTCATGAGTTCCTCCCTATTGATGGGACAAACGGCATTGAATTTCAACGCTGCCGGTGACTTCTCGAATTCAAATTTTTTAATATCCACCCCGAGTTACAGTCAGGACACAGGAACGAACGGACTCTCTTCTTCCGGATCGGTAAAAACCAACGCTGCGGCAGATTCGATATCGATTTATAAGAATCAAACAACGGATTTTTCCCAGTCAGGGACCTCGATGGTTGGTCTCTATTTTTATCTGTCACCAACCACAATGACCACTGCAAACCTAAAACCGGTATCCGTCTTGTTTGCTTCAAACAACACTACTACTCCCTCAAACGCCCTATCCACTAATCTCCTGACTTCTGTCGAGACATCGAATCCTTACGTCCGCCTAAGCCTGCTCACAACAACAACTGATAACACATTTAATCTGCGACTTTACAACTCGTCCTCCAGCTTAAGTGAAATGAATCAATCGACAAGCGCTTCCACTCTCTCGTTGACGGACGGCAATTGGTATTATCTTCAGCTCGATGCTTCAACTTCAGGCTCTTCCATCGCTTTGAGTGGCAGTCTTTATAATTCCGATTCTACAGGTATTTTGGGCTCATCTATTTTATCGATAAGCAACACGTTCACAAATACATCTTTAGCGGCCGACAGCTCTGTTTACTTTGGTTTTGGAGGACAAAACGCAACCGGAGTGGGAATCAATAATATGGACAACTTCACATTAGCGGTCCCTGAGCCGACGACCTATGCGATGATAGGAATGCTTTCCGCTCTCATAGGCTTTTTGGTTTTTCGAAAAATATATATCTCCTGAAATTCGATCGATTTTTCAGAATACCAGAAAAAATAAAACTAAAACCGTGGAGGTTATTTTACCGTTTTCTTTTACTCTCTCTTGAAATAGAGTAAAAAACAAATGGATCTCAATCGAATGAGTGCTCCCTCCAATTTAGACTATGGTATTATTGCTGTTTATTTTTTGATCACCCTCTGCATTGGAGTGTGGACTTCCCGTAAAACACCTCAAAATTTCGAGAGTTATTTTTTAGCGGGAAGATCTCTTCCGTGGTGGATGCTCGGTATTTCCGGAATGACAAATTGGTTTGATCTCACCGGAACGATGCTGATCACCTCATTCCTGTATATGATGGGTCCCCGTGGGCTCTTCATTGAATTCCGGGGTGGAGCGGTTTTAACACTGGCATTCTTGATTGCCTACACTGCGAAGTGGCACCGAAGATCCGGCTGCATCACCTCTGCGGAATGGATCTCCTTTCGATTTGGCACGGACCGACCCGCGGAGTTCGTCCGCATCACCACCGCTCTGACGGGCATTTTAATGATTGTCAGCATGATCGCCTACCAAGTCCGTGGATGCCTGACCTTTGTCGGATTTTTCGTCCCTCACTCTCCAGTGACGACCACCCTTTTCATTTTGGTGGTGTGTGGTTTTTACACCCTTCGATCCGGGCTTTACGGAATCGTCTTCACGGACCTCATCAAGGGAGTAGTGATTCTGATCGCCTGTCTCGTAATCAGCTGGCTCGCTTGGCAAAAAAGCGGCTCGTTGGAAGAGCTTCAACGACTTTCCAACGCTGTCACTGGAAACCCCAACTGGACCTCTTCCCTTCCCTCATTTCACACCAGCATGCCTGAAGGGTACAAGGTTTATGAGGATCTTTTTATGATGATGGCTTTTTATCTCATCTGTAACGTTTTCATTGGACTGGGGTCGGGAGCTGAACCTAAATTCTTCGCCGCCAAAAACGACTGGGAGTGCACTCTCCAATCTCTTCTTCGCGGGATCACTTTGATGTTTCGCTGGCCGATGATGATCAGTTTTGCCATGCTAGGACTGTTTTTGGTGAATCAATGGTTTCCTCATCAAGAAACCGTTCAAAAATCAAGCCTCCTCATTCATCAGTATTTCCCCGATCTGAAAGAATCGGAGTGGCATCAAAAAACGGACGAAATCACGAACCATCCCCGCCGTTTCCCCATAGAATTGGTACAGACCTTAGAAAACCAACTCGGCCCGGAGTGGCAGAAAAAACTCCATCTGATCGGATACCGCCAAACGATTAATCCTGAACGGATACTTCCGGCAGTGATCATGGAAAAGACCCCCCATGGAGTCAAAGGTCTGATCCTCGCGGCGATGCTCGCTGCCTTCATGTCGAGCATAGCCACTCAGATCAATAGTGCGGGCGCCTTTTTTGCGAATGATCTTTTCCCAAAGCTGTTCAAAAAAAAACCGCAAGAGAAGAACTTGATTTTAGCCTCCTCTTTTTTTTCGATTTTTGTCGTCTTGGCCGGCTTCTGGATGGGAAAATCTGCAAACAACATTAATTACCTCTGGGGTTGGATCGTCATGGGAGTAACGACGGGAATGGTCGCCCCGCGCGTTCTCCGTCTTTACTGGTGGAGATTCAACGCTTGGGGATCGATCGCGGGGATGCTCGTTGGTGGAGGAGGGGCGATCATTCAAAGGCTTTTCAATCCGGATCTACCGGAGTGGAAGCAGTTTTTAATCATGATTTCACTCTCATTTGCGGGATCACTCGGTGGATCCTTACTTACAAAACCGACTCCACAACCGATATTGGAAAATTTTTATCGGAAAACCAGACCTTTTGGATTCTGGAAACCGATCGAAAAATGTTTGGATGACCAGGCCCTCACCCAAATGAGAAAGGAAAACCATCGGGATCAATGGACCGTCCCATTTGCGCTCTTGGCTCAAATCACTTTGTTTTTGATCCCCATGGAACTGCTCATCAAAGACTACATAAGCTTTTGGAAGACCCTTCCCCTCTTTCTCCTCGGTTTGGGATGGCTCTGGTTTTTCGGAATCCATCGAATTCGTCTCATAAAAGAATCGGTTTTATGAAACTAATCATTTTATTTTTATATTAAAAATGCTAATCTATCATTTGTAAATTAACTTCACATTATGAAATCAACACGAAACTCCAAATGCAGCCGTATCTATAAAGTACTTAAAGAAGAAATTCTTTCCGGCAAATACAAGCCCGATGACCTCTTTTACAGTGAAACTGAGCTCATTAAACGCTTTGATGTTTCCCGTCCAACCACCATTCGCGTCCTGAGAGATTTACAGATAGAAAATCTTTTGATTCGGCGGGCAGGATCAGGAACTTACGTGAGTGCACCTCCCCAGAACCAAAGCGGCACTTGGGGGACAATGATGGATATCGGAGAATCCAGTCAAACCCTCCACCCGATGATTAGTCAACTCCTCAACGCCACTCGAAAAATCAATAAAACTCTGATCATCGGAAATCATCAGTGGAGCGAACTTTCAAATCTCTCGGATGAAGAGCGCCTCTCGATCCTCTGCAAACCGTTCTTTCAGTCAAAAATTGAAGGGCTTTTCTTTGTCCCTTTTTATGATTTTCACAAAGCCTCCACCCTGGATCCATTCAATCAAGTTTTTCTAGATCACATCCGAAACGCAAACATTCCCGTTGTTTTTCTCGATTTTGGAATGGAACCTTTCCCCCAGCAAAGCGATTACGACCTCGTTTCATCTGATCACTTCCAAGGAGGATATCTTCTCGGAAAACATCTCCTTCAAAAATCCCCTAAAAAAATCTGCTTCCTCTGCACTTATCACAACGAGTTCATTCCTTCGATTCAATCCCGTCGCGAGGGGATGATGTGCGCCCTTCGGGAAAAAGGACTTTCGCTTTCGACAACAAAGATCGATCCACTCGATATTGATCAGGTCAAAACATTTATCGATAAGGAAAAACCTGATCTCCTCGCCTGCTGTACAGATGGATTTGCGGTCAAGATCATGACCACCCTTCATCAACTCAAAATTCAAATTCCCCAGAAAATTCGAATTTTAGGATTTGATAACAGCCCTATAGCTCAATACAGCATCACCCCAATCACTACGATTCAACAGCCTTATGACGAGATCGCTGAAGTCGCCATCAAAAGACTCACAGATCGAATCACTAAACTGAACATTCCCACTTGCGTGACTCTTCTAAAACCAAAACTCATTATTAGAAATTCATGCCCATAACAGTAGGCTTTAAGTTACTGAAAATAAACGAGTTTCATCTTTTTTTACATAAGACTTGAAGTAATTTACCGATATTTTAGGATTCAGGGATGATTTTGGGAGACCAACGGAGTCCTCTTCTCCAGAAATTGATCTTCCTTTGGATTCTGGGAGGTATTATTCCTGTTCATTCTGCAACAGTGATTTTTAACAATGGCGGTGGCGACCAAAAATGGGGCACCCTCTTCAACTGGAGTACCAACAACCTTCCCCAAGCGGCCGACACCGCCTCAATCCCGAGCGGTTTTTTGACGATCCTTGATAGCCCGGTGACCAACGTCAATAATATCTTTCTCGCAAGCACTGCCGGAAGTGCGACCCTTCAAGTCATCTCAGGAGGTTCCATCAGTGTTGCAGTACGGATTTCGATCGGGCGATCGGGCGGAGGAACCGGAACCTATACCCAAACGGGAGGAACGGTGATCGCTAACGCATTTGCAGTGGGAGATGATATTGCTGGAGTGGATGGAGGGATAAGTAATGGCACTATTTCGGGGGGAACCTTGAGCGTGACGAACAATCTTCAGATCGCGATCTCGGATAGCGGATCCGCCTCCGGCTCGTCTTTCACAATCTCCGGAGGATCTATTTCAGTCGGGGGAAACGTCAATATTGGAGACAATGGCAATACCGCATCCCTCACCGTTTCTGGGGGAACCCTCTCGATGAATAACAACATTCAAAGAGGGTTGACCGGAACTAACGTCGCCACACTCACCCTCAGTGGAGGAATGATCGATCTCCAGCCCGCAGGAGATCCCACCCCCGCAAACATCAATGTCGATACATTTAACTTTCAAGGAGGAACCCTCAAGAATGTGAATGAGATCAATAGCGGAGGTGCGTTCAGCAAAACGACCTCCGGAACCGCCACCCTCGCGGGAACGGTAAATTTCACAGGACCGTTAACAGTCTCCGCGGGAACACTGATTCATAATGCCACTTGGGGAGCAGGAGTAGGAAGTGCCTTAACTATTTCCAACGGTGCTTTTCTCGGAGGGACGGGAATCTGGAAGGGAAATCTCACAAATCAGGGAACGATACGGCCGAGTCTTGGAGGGACGACGGGGAAATTGACCATCCAGGGAACCTACTCGGGGACCGGGGCGATTTCGCTGAGCTTTGCTTCCCCCAACACCTACGACCAATTGGAGACGACCGGGAATATCAATCTCTCCGGGACCACCTTGATTCCCCTCCTCGCCAGTGGCTTTACTCCTGCAAATGGCAGTCTCTTTACGAACGCGATCAAAAGCACGGGAGGGACCCTGAGCAACACCCAGTTTCTGAGTACCCAACGGGCAAGTAACACGCTAGTTCTCACTCCCGTCTACAACTCCTCCAGTGTCGATCTCTTGGTAAGTCGAAATCTTGGCACTGCAGAAACCCAAATTCCGAACGCGACTTCAGCTCAAAAATCCGTATACAACGCCCTTTCTGCCAGCGCCTCCTCCACAGACACAGATCTTCAGTCCATTTTCGACCAACTGGATCTTCTTCCTTCTACTTCAGCACTCGCCTCTGCAATGCAGGAGCTTTCGCCCGAAAAGACGATCCAAATACTTCAGTTTGACACGTTGAGAAGCGTTGAATTGCAAGGGAGCAATATCCATCAACACCTCCAAGAGAGT
>JAZKBH010000101.1:0-435 GCA_040388725.1 Verrucomicrobiota bacterium | reverse complement strand
GAGAGTCGATTGGGAGAAGACCGTTTTTTTTACGACCCCCTGACGCAAAGCTTCCAAGGGAACCTCTTTGAAGAATCCATGGAAAACCTCACCCTTCTTGCCAGCAATGACTCGGACCTCACGGCACTGGCTCTAAAAAAGGCTCGTCCCTGGAAAACCTTCGGCACCGTCATGGGGGAATGGGGGGATCAGGATCCCTATGGGACCGTTCAGGGCTATAACTTCAATTCTTTAGGGATCACCGTTGGAGTGGATCGAAAAATACGACCAGGACTACGCGTCGGCGTTGCGACAGGATGGAATTTGCTAAATTCCCATGCGGATAACAGCAAGGTAAAATCGACTCAAAACTCAATTCCTTTGATTTTTTATAGTAGTATCGAAAACGGCAACTGGTGGGGGGAGTTTCAAGGGGGCTACCAGAACCATCAAATC
>JAZKBH010000100.1:20024-23235 GCA_040388725.1 Verrucomicrobiota bacterium | reverse complement strand
GATCGATCGAGGTCGAAAGCGAAAAAATGGTCTCCGTGGCCCGTAAATTTTGAGCCCAAAATGTTTCAATGTCGGATCCTTGAATCTCTTTTAATTCTTCGATCCTTCCTGCGGCATTATTACGATACGGATGATCTGAGAAAAGGACTTCACGAACCATATTCCGCGCTAAAGACATCGGCTGATCGAGATCCATTTGAATCGATGAAATTTGTTTCCGTCGCTCGGTCTCCAGCTCTTCCGGACGCAACATCGGTTCGTTAATGATTTCCTGGAAGAGATCCAATCCTTCCTCCCAATCGGAACTTAAAATTTCCAAGGAGAGTGTCGCCGTATTGACGTTTGAATCAGAACCGAGAACTCCTCCTAAACTTTCGATTTTTTGGATCAACTCAGAAGCCGAACGACAACGAGTTCCTTTCATCAAAAGCTGAGTGGAGAGAAGGGAAAGACCACTCTTCCCTTGTGGATCGGCAAGCAATCCTCCTGGGAAAATCATCCGATAAGTCATTAAGGGAAGATGAGGATTACGAACTCGAATCAAAGAGAGTCCATTGGAAAGACGATCTTTGACAGCGGCTTTCGAAAAAGGAATCTCTTTTGCCAAAACCGGTTTTGTTTCACTGAGTTGTTCAGGAACAATCGAGATCAGATTTTCCACGGAAGGCCGAAGATAACGCTTCGCGACTGCAACGACTTCTTCCAAAGTTACGGAGCGAAGTCGATCGAGATAAAGCCCTTGAAAAAGAGGATCTTTGGTGAGAAGCCATCCGCCTCCAATCTCACCGGCTTTTCCGGACATCGATTTCAATCCGCGATAGTGATGTAAAAGCAACTGGCGCTTGGAACGCGCGAGGTCATTCTCCGAAAAGGTCGAAGCGTTGATGTGATAGATTTCATCTCGAATCATTTTTTCGAGCTCAGCCGATTTTTCAACCTGTCCTCTCGTCGAAACGCCCCACAATCCGTGCCCCGATGGCGTATAGGCATAGGCAGAGACCTCTTCGGCCAAACCTTTTTGCTCGACGATCAATTGATGAAGTCTTGATCCCCGAGTTCCCCCCATCATCACCGAAAGAAGATCGAGGGCCGGTGTATCAGGATGCTCAATGCCGGGAATATGAAAGAGAATTGAAAGTCTTAATAAATCGGTCGGAAAAGTTTCGCGAAATTCCCGAGGAAGCATTTGAACGGGCTCTTCGGAAATCACGACTTCCTGCAAAATGGAGGCAGGAATTTTTTCCAGAAATTCGTGAGCCCATTGTTTCACCTCAGCAAATTCAACATTCCCTACAACAATCAAAGTGACGTTTTGAGGGACATACCGTTGTTTGTAATAACGAACGAGATCTTCGCGACGCAGCTTATTAAAAAGAGGCAAAAGTCCAATGACTGGAAAACGATAAGGATGTTTTTGAAAGGCAGTCTTAAAAAGTAAACGACTCAAACGTCGATCGGGATTATCTTCACCCATTGCAAATTCGCGGCGAATCACCTCTTGCTCTCCATCAAATTCTTCAGCCGGAAGCGTCGAATTAAAAACGGCATCTCCCAAAATTTCCCCTGCGGGCTTCCAATGATCGGAAGGAAGATCGACGTAGTAAACGGTGTGATCAAAAGTCGTGTAGGCATTCAGATGCCCCCCTAACGCTTGGATCTCCTGAGCCATCTGAGAATTACCGCGTTTTTCCGTCCCTTTGAACATGAGGTGTTCCAAGAAATGCGAAATCCCCGTCCCTAACCATTCTCCTTCATGAATACTTCCTGTTCCGACCCAATATTGAAGACTAACGACCGGAGCAGAGTCATCCGTTTGGACAATCAAATGAAGGCCATTCGAAAGCTCCAGAACATGCGGTTTTGAAACGAAATGAGAGTCGGTTGATAACAACGATTCATCCATAGAGCCCACTTCCAAAAAAAGTTAAGAGGAACCTGACTTACTTTTGGTGGTCGGCTTGCGACGAGTCTTGGATGAGGAGACTGCTTTTGAAGAAGAACGCCCTGTCTTCTTTTGGGGCTGAAAAGGCTTCACAAAGGCTTCGTCAAAATTAAAGCCTTTTTTGAAGTCTTCGATCGAATCAGACTGAGTCTTCCCGAGAACGCCCTTATTCACGAGGTTGAAAACGATGTGACCAAAATCCTCACAACTTTTGACGCCCCACTCATTTAAAACCGATTTGGTCATCGGTCCAAATTCTTTAAGCGAATAATCCCGAATTCCATTCAGGAGTTCGATGCCGGAAACATGGCCAGAAGCGCCGTGTCCATTTCGCTTCATCAGCTTAAGTGTATGGTCAAGTCCCTCTCTCACAAAGAGATAGCTATCGAGCGAATAGCGTGGATCTTCCAGACAAATAAGACGAACGTCTTCGGTGAATTTCTGAGTTTGCTGCTGGCTTGCCATGTATTTTGAATAGGTGATTTCCCTAATAATGACACCAACGAAATGAAGAGCAACTCAAATTTATAAATAACATTTTAACTTTCAAAAATGGGCGTGACTTTCTCACCCCGGATCCAAAGAATCCCGTCCTCATCATGAAAACGGTCTTTCATATTCCTGCAGGGTTTGAAGTCGGCTATCCCGACTCAACTCCGTTGCTTCATACGGATAAAGCGATCGAGTTGACGGTGAAAGATCATAGCTCCTCGATTACCCTTCTCATGGGAGACAATGGGATGGGAAAAACGACCTTTCTTCGCTCTCTCATCGGCCTCCATACCTCACCCTCTTCGCTAGACTGGAAGCTTCTTTCTGGCCCTATCGGCTACCTTCCTGATGAAATCGACTATTCTCCTGAAATCACCCCTCGGCTTTTACTCACCTCCTTTTCATCCCGCTCGAAAGCAAATCAACTTCTAGATGAACTCGGATGGCAAATCGAATGGGAGAAACCCTTTTACATGCTCTCCAAAGGAAATCGTCAAAAAGTTCGTTTTCTGGCTTCTCTCCTTTTTTCGGAAGAAGCGCTTCTCTTTCTCATGGACGAACCCTTTTCGGGATTTGATATCAAGACTCGATCCTCCACATTAGAGTGGTTGATTCGCCGTTTTACCCATTCCGATCGACATTTGATTCTCAGTCTTCATGCCGAAACGATTCCTTCGGGGATTGGCGGGGGAATTCTTAAAATTGAAAATGGAAAAATCCATTACATCCCTTCTTAGCTCTCTTATGGAAAAGAAAATCTTTCTCTATTTTCATCGC
>JAZKBH010000100.1:17498-20014 GCA_040388725.1 Verrucomicrobiota bacterium | reverse complement strand
TTCTTTGGAGATCCTATCTCCCTTGGATCTCGACGTTAGCATTATTGCTTGTCCCTTTTATTTTTTCCTCTGTTCAGCTTACCCTCGCAAAAAATAGAGAAGAATTCCATCTGATCTTCGTTCAAATCCTGGCCTATATGATGATCGTTCAGTGGGCTTTGGTGATTCCTTATTTTACGACGCACTCGCTCTTTCATTTAAAATCATCCGGAGTGTATGAAATCTTTTTTTCTCAACGTCGTTCAAGTACTCGAATTGTTCTTTCGACCCTTTTACCAATTGGTCTTTTCATCGCCCTCCAACTCTTCTTTTTCTCGATCTTCGCCCATTTCTTGGGAGGGATCTCTCTCGGTCTTATTTTCGATCAAATCATATCTCTCTCGTTCGGCGGAATTTTTGTTCTCTCTTTTAGCACAATCATCTCCCTGCTATTTTCGCCTCTCTTGGCCACAATGTTGACCACTCTTCTTTACTTCTTAATGGTAAGCTCGACTTCCATTCTTCAACACTGGGTCTACCAATCCCATCAAGGTTTCTTTATCCTCCTCTGGAGGGGAGTTCCTCGTTTTGATCTCTTTCATCAGATGAATCCTCTGCTTTATCAAGGAGACCGAATGTCCTCTCTTTTTTTAGAAAGCCTCTTTCTCCAATCCTTCGGAGGAGTCCTCCTCGCTTTCGTCGTGATTCATTTCTTCTTTAAACCTTCACTGAAATAATGATGCGCCTGTTGTTCATCATCGGTCTCCTCTGCTACGGATTGGGAAATCTCGTGGCTCCTTCTCCTCGATCCCATTGGTCGGGATCTCCCGTCGGAAAAGTTTGCTCCCTTATTTTGTATGGCCGAGGAGAAGTCGCATGGCATTGGGGTGAAAATCCACGAGAGCATGAAAATAACGAACCCGAATCCCAAGAGGAAGGAGGAGATCCGAAAGACCCTCACAATCCTGCACTTCTTCGCACGATCCAACTGCTGGAATATGCCCACCACTGCGATCCTTCGTTTTATTCTCCAACTTTTGATCTCGCCTCACTCCTGGCTTATCGACAAAACAATCCCGAAGCCGCACGCCAACTTTTAGAAGAATCGATTCCTCAAGTTATAACGATGAAGGAGAAGATCTCGCTTCAATTTATTCTTTTCCAAATTTTGGCGTATAAGATGCGGGATGAGTCCGAAGCTAAAAATATCCTTCAAATCATTCGAGCGGAATATCAGGAACACTCTCAAGAGATTGAGCCTTCGCTCCAAAAAATGATTGAGGATACGTTAAAAAAATATCTTTAATATTTTAACCCATTTCTCTCATTAGGAATTTCCAAAAAACTCTCTTCTCCGGTTGATCCTGTAAATCCTGTCCAAAATTCCCCTGATTTTTGAAAGGATGAACGGGATTTACAGGAGAAAATAAATACAAAGACCTGATTCTGTTTTTGCAGGTTTTTAGAAAAACCCATTTTGGTGATTTATTTTACAGTGGAAATAACTCTCAACTCAAGATCTGGGTTCAATTCAAATCTTGGGAGCGATCGCTCCTGATAAATTTCGAAATTCTAAGTTAAGATGAGGATTTTAATGGATCTCTACAAAGTTTTAGAGCCAACCCTTCACCAACGTCTCCAGATCTTTTAAATCTCTCTCTTCTTTAAGTTCTAAGAGAAAGTCTTTCTTAAGAACCTCTAGGAGCTCTTGAACGGACTCCAGCTTCTTTTTTTCAATCGATCCGGTCAGGGGATAAAAACTCCAATTCAAGTTTTGAAGGGCATATCGACCTTCATTGGCAACCCGTGCCACCATTAAATTCGGACGAAAATGAGATTGAGGATGAGCGTAAATATACCAATTCTGCAAAAGATAATCCTCAAATATCTGCTCATTGGAAGCGATGCAATAAAGTTTTTCCCAGTTTGATCCGACCACGGCTTCAATCTCGATCTCATCCCCTGCTTCTATCATTCGATATAAGCCATGGCTCGTTTTCTGCTCCACTCCCATCTCAAATTTTAAAGGTTCAGGTAAGGATAAACCACCAAAGCCAGCATCAGCTAAGTAATCTCCCTCAGGCAAACTGACTCGCATAATCATATGTGTTCTCGGACGAACCACGCCGGCAGGAACACGATACATCGCGCGTGCCGTCAGCATCTTGACGGAAAATCCGAGAGCGATCAGGACCTCGCAGAGAATCATGTTTTGTTCAAAACAATATCCCCCTCTTTTTTTCTGAATCAGTTTTTTTTGAACGGAAGCGAGATCAATATCAATGGTTCGATTCCAGAGCACATCGAGATTTTCAAAGGGAATCGTTCTCGCCTGTTTTTGTTGAATCGATTTCAAAGTTTTTAAAGTGGGCGAAGAAAATCCTTTATATCCAATTCTTGAAAAATAGGCCTTCAAATCTAAGTCGCTCATTCAAAAAAGATAACGAAGACCGATGCACTGACAAGAATCTTGAAAAGAGAGTGAGGAAAATGATCCTTAGAAATCTAAATTCAGATGAACCACAGAATACTCAGAA
>JAZKBH010000100.1:6582-17488 GCA_040388725.1 Verrucomicrobiota bacterium | reverse complement strand
ATCTTTACATTTATGAAAAACCGAAAATCGACCGATTAGCGAATGAAAAGATAGAGCATTTTTTATCACATCTTCTTTCTGTGTGATTTGTGTATTCTGTGGTTAAATTATCTGCCGAAATAAAAATAAATTTCTCTTGTGAGTGCCTTTATCCAAAGCAAAAGTGAATCTGTGAAGTTATCCTCTCCTTTCGATCAGAAGTATTTTGACCAATGGTATCGTCAGCGTTCAAAACGGGTCAGCACCCTCGATTCCGCTCAACGAAAAGCAACCCTAGCGATTGCGGTCGCGGAATACTATTTGGAACGTCCCGTTAAAAACGTCCTCGATATCGGATGCGGAGAAGGCCAATGGCAACCGATTCTCCGAAAACTCCGTCCGGGAATCCAATATCAGGGAATTGATCCAAGTGCCTATGCAATCAAACGCTTTGGAAAAAAGCGAAACCTGACGCTGGGATCTTTTTCCGATTTGCCGAAACAGAAACTCGCTAAAATGTATGACCTCATCATTTGTAGCGACATTCTTTATTATGTCCTGGAACCCGAGCTAAAACGAGGCCTTCAAAAAATCGCGAACCATCTCCGAGGGATTGCTTTTTTGGAGGCTTATTCCAGTGATGAGAAGCTTGAAGGAGATGTTCAAGGAATGCTTCCCCGATCCGTGGGAGATTACAAAAGAGTATTCAAACAAACCGGTTTTATCTCTTGTGGTAGTCACTGCTATGTAAACCAATCACTCGCTTATCGCGTAACCGCGATGGAGCGAGGCATTGTTTAGGCTGACTTTCCAATAGAATGGAGGGGCAGTGGCCCACTGCCTTCCTCGTCACCTGGAGGCACAGAGCCTGTGCCCCTCCAATATTCACCGCTGGTATCTTATCTGCAGATTCTCGAGAGAAATCTTACAGCGCCACTTTGGTGCAATATTTATCACCGTTGGCACCGCAACAATTTTTAAACTTCTTGTTCGGGTCAATGGGACAAGCATCGTTTCGACCGAGCTTCGGGCCTTGGCGACGAATCGGAAGATTGAGCTCAATCTGTTTTTCCTGCTTCGGAGCTTCGCCATCCCCTGAACCGACGGAGTGATGAGGTTGATCAATCGACTCATGAATCAATTTTTGAGGAATCGACGCGAGCATCTTTTGAATCTCCATGATCGCGGCGCTCGACTTGAAGAGATTGGATGTAATATCTTCCTTAATTCGTCCCATCAAATCTTGGAACAGGAGAAATGCTTCCTGTTTATATTCGATCAAAGGATCCTTCTGGCCATACGCCCGTAAGCCGACGCTGGTACGGAGTCCATCCATCGCAAAAAGATGTTCCTGCCAGAGCCTATCCACCGAAGTCAAAACCATCGAACGTTCCATCTGTTGAATAAACAAAGGATCCTCGGATTTTACTTTCAAATCATAGGCCTCTTTTATTTTTTCCAACACCTTGGAAGCAATGGCATCAGGAGCTGAATTCCAATCGATCTCCTCTTTATTGAATCCAAGAGGGAAATGAAGATTCACCCAAGTGAGGAAGCTATCGGGATCTGCTTCGCCGCCACTGAGACGTTCTTGGGCTTTATCACTGACCACTTCTTCCACGATTTCAAAAAGAGATTCACGAGGAGCATCGGTCTCCAAGACCTCGGTTCGGAAGCCATACACCACATTCCGTTGCTGATTCATGACGTCGTCATATTGCAACGTGTGCTTACGAATCATGTAATTGCGTTGTTCGACTCGTTTTTGTGCCGATTCCACCGCTTTATTCAACCAGGAATGTTCGAGCTCTTCGTCATCCTTCATTCCAAACTTCGTCATCCACTCGCTTAAACGACGTGAATCGCCGAAATTACGCATCAAATCATCTTCAAAAGAGATAAAGAACTGGGTTTCACCCGGATCCCCTTGACGCGCGCAACGTCCACGGAGCTGACGATCAATACGACGTGACTCGTGACGCTCGGTTCCGATCACATAGAGACCACCGACCTCAGGAACTCCTGCGGCGAGTTTGATATCCGTTCCACGACCTGCCATGTTCGTCGCAATCGTAACGGCGGCTTTTTGTCCCGCACGAGCCACAATTTCAGCTTCTTGTTGGTGATACTTCGCATTCAAAACATTGTGAATGATATTTTCACGTTTCAACATGCGAGAGAGCACTTCCGAGGTCTCCACGGAGATCGTTCCGACCAAAATCGGCTGACCTTTTTCATGACGTTCTTTGATCCGTTGAACGATCGCATTAAATTTCGAACGACGCGTTTTAAAAATACTGTCATTTACATCGATACGAACGCAATCGCGATGCGTTGGAATGACAACGACATCGAGCGTATAAATATCATGAAACTCATTCGCTTCCGTCTCAGCAGTTCCCGTCATCCCTGAAAGTTTGCTATAAAGTCGGAAGTAATTTTGAATCGTAATCGTCGCTAAAGTTTGAGATTCGCGGTCAATGTGAACCCCTTCTTTCGCTTCAATCGCTTGGTGTAAACCATCGCTCCAACGGCGTCCGGGCATCATACGTCCGGTGAATTCATCCACGATCATCACTTTGTTTTCTTGAATGACGTAGTGAACATCTTTCTCAAAAAGACAGAAGGCACGGAGAAGTTGAGTGATATTATGAACGCGTTGGCTCGTCTCTTCATAAACCGTTTGAGCCTCTGCCTTTGCTTTCTCACGAGCCTCAGGAGCCAAATCTTGATCGGCATCGATTTCATGATAGCGCGTCAAAAGATCGGGAAGCGTAAAGGCATCCGGATTCGTCGGATTCAGATATTGGCGGCCTTTTTCGCTGATATCGACTTCACTCGATTTCTCTTCGATGGTGAAATAAGCCTCTTCTTTAATTTTATAAAGTTCAGTTCGGCGAGGATCATTATACATCGAGAGCTCGGCATCTTCCACCGCACGGAGAAGCTCTGGATCTTCCACTAACTTCATCAGCTGCTTGTTACGAGGCATCGTGAGCTTAATTTTGAAAAGGAGTCTTCCGATTTCGGAAATATCTTTTTTCTCCTCCTGCATCTTTTTCGCTTCCATCGCCCAGCGGGTACACTCAATATTTTGTTGTTGAACCAGCTTTTCAACAGGAGCGCGATACTTGTCGTATTGATGCGTGCTCACCGTCACGGGACCGGAAATAATCAAAGGGGTACGGGCTTCATCGATCAAAATACTATCGACTTCATCAATGATCGCATAAGCGTGTCCACGTTGAACCTGCTCTTCCTTACGAGTCGCCATTCCATTATCACGAAGATAATCAAAGCCGAATTCGCTATTGGTTCCGTAAGTAATATCACAAGCATATTGCTCGCGACGTTGAGAAGGATTCATGTCGTGTTGAACACAACCGACACTCAAACCGAGATAACGGAAAACTTCTCCGACCCATTCGCTATCACGACAGGCGAGGTAATCGTTCACCGTCACAATGTGAACCCCTTTACCCGTCAAAGCGTTCAGATAAGCGGGAAATGTGGCGACGAGGGTTTTTCCTTCACCGGTTGCCATTTCAGAAATACGACCGGAATGAAGAACCATTCCACCGATCATCTGAACGTCGTAAGGGAGCATCTCCCAGACCATCTCTTGTCCACGGACTTTGATTGGGCGGCGAGATTCCGTAAAACGCCGACAAGCATTTTTCACCGTCGCAAAGGCTTCCGGAAGAACTTGGTCGAGCGATTCACCGTCCGTAATGCGTTTTTTAAACTCAGCCGTCTTGGCGATTAATTCGGATTCAGAGATCGACTGATACCCTTTTTCGATCTCGTTGATTTTCGCAACAATCGGAAGGAGCTTACTGACTTCGCGTTGATTTCTCGTGCCTAAAAATTTCTTAAGAATCCACTGGAACATAGGGGCGAAAGGTAGCGAGACTTTTTCGACTTGTCTCTCTTAAAATCGGAAAAATGTAGGGCCTCGCACAACAGCACGACGACTCTACGAATATTCAAAAAAAAGACCTTTGGCTTTAATAAACCTAAAACGGTATTTTGTATTCCGTGGCGTCGTTGAGGCGTCGTGCGAAACAAAAGCTTTTATACGCCGCAGAGAGGAACAGGAATCTGGGGAGCGGACTCTAAACCGAGGCTTTCGAGAAGATCCTTATCCTCGTCAACCCCAGGGTTTTCAGCGGTCAAAAGCTTATCTCCGTAGAAAATGGAATTCGCCCCGGCAAAGAAACAGAGGGCTTGGCCTTCTTTCGAAAGCTTTGTCCGTCCTGCGGAAAGACGAACTTTCGAACGAGGAAACAGAATCCGAGTGGTCGCCACCATTCGCACCAATTCAAAAACATCTAAGGGAGGTAGATTTTCCAAAGGCGTTCCGGGAATTGCGGTGAGACAATTAATGGGAATGCTTTCAGGAGCCGGAGTCAAATCGGTCAAAACTTGGAGGAAGCGCATACGATCTTGCTCGGTCTCACCCATTCCCATGATCCCTCCACAACAGACCGCCATTCCTGCATTTTGAACATGCTGAATGGTTTTTACGCGGTCTTCGAAAGTATGAGTGGTGACGATGTTCGCGTAATGTTCCGGGCTCGTATCTAAATTATGATTATAAGCCGTCACACCAGCTTCTTTGAGTTGTTGAGCGGCTCCTTCTGTCAGGCTGCCAAGAGTCACGCAAACTTCCATTCCGAGTTGACTCACTTGTCGAACGGTATCGAGAACTGTTCCAAATCGGGCATCGGTTTCTTTGACCCCTTTCCAAGCAGCTCCCATACAAAAACGAGTCGTTCCATTTTCACGAGCTTTTTGAGCAATCGGTAAAACTTCTTCCGCCGTCATCAACTTCCCGGATTCCACTTCGGTTTTATAATGAGAGCTTTGAGCGCAATATGAACAATCTTCGCTACAGCCTCCGGTCTTAATACTTAAAAGCGTGCAAAGCTGAATGCCTGGTTCCTCTCCCCAATGAGCCTCATAGACCTCACGCGCTTGTTTAATCAGACTAAAAAGAGGTTGTTTGTAAATGGCTCGGATCTCATCGAGAGGACGCATATTCATAACTTCCTCCACCTTTTCATAAAGCGGAGTCATTGGCAAGCACCGGATCGTCCTAAAAAAGAACAGCCTGTCTCTTCTTCCCTTTAAAAAATCTTCTCCAAAATTACACCCTTACCGATGAATCTTCATCCCTCAGTGCGATTCTGAGGATAAGTTCTTATAAAATGAGCAACTCTTTTCATTTGAGGGGGTTTAATTCAATACCATGAAAAACCTCCTCCAAACCTTAGCCTTAGCAACAACGCTTTCCCTATCAATGAGTTACGCGGATACTCCCGCGCCGGCACCGGCACCGACAAAGAGTGATACCTGGAAAGAAAAACGCGAGGAATGGAAAAATCTTTCTCCCGAAGAGCGCAAAGCCAAAAGAGAACAATTCATCAAAGACCATCCCGAAGCGAAAGAAAAGATGGAAGAGAGACGTAAACAACACGAAGAATTTGAAAAACTCTCTCCTGAAGAAAAACAAAAAAGACATGATCAGTTTTTAAAAGATCACCCTGAAGCAAAAGCGAAGATGGAAGAATTTAAAAAGAGCCATCCCGAATGGGATAAACTGACTCCGGAACAAAAAAGAGAAAAAATGAAAGAATTTCGTCAGCAACATCCCGAGGGCTTCAAAAAGAATGATTCGAAATAAGAGTTTGGTTTAAACGCTGTTTGTTTCTACTCCGACCGCCCCTCATTTGATCCAAAACCAAGTGCAGGGGCGGTTTCTTTTTGATCTCAAAAAAGCAGGATTCACCGCGGGGTAAACGGAGGGCAACTGAGGAAAATGTAATTTCTCTGTTTATAAGCCAAACAACCTTCCTCTCTGTGTTCCTTCGTTTACCCTGTGGTAAAATTTTTTGACTGTTGATGATAGTAACCCGTCAGGAGAGCAAGAGAGAAATACTTAAGTGAACGCTCCGGTGATTTTATCGGAGTTCGGATCGTTCCCATTGCTCATTTCGATTGATAACATGATTTGCCATCAAAGCGATTTTGAAGCATATTAAGTCGTACAGTCTTCTCATCAACCTTCAGGAATACTCAAATGACCATTAAACCCCTTTCCCCTCAAGGAATCCAAACGGTCCATCGCACTCTTCAGCTCATTAAAACAACCGAGTCGGTCCCTGCATTGAGCCAAATCTTGGAAGTGATTCAGGATCTCTCGTCACAAAGTGAAACCATCCGGGTTCAAGAATTGGCGGATGCCATTACTAAAGATATCAGTCTGACCTCCAAAGTACTGATTGCCGCCAATACGATTCAATTTAATCATAGTGGCCAGCGTATTCATACGATCAGCGAAGCGATTCAACAGGTTGGACTTTCTGAAATTCGAAATCTTGCTGTCACTCTTCTTTTTCTCTCCCCCCTGCAAGACCCTTTAAAACGAGAAGAGATTCGAAATATTTCATCCATTGCGTTGATGAGTGGATTAATCGCGCATGAAACTCAGCCTCTCAGTTCGCTTGAGTCCTCAGAACAAGTTTTAATCTGTTCGACGCTTCGCTATTACGGTCGTCTTTTAATTTCTAATTTTTTTGCGGATGAGATCGGACCCGTTCCGGAGAATTTAGACCTCGAAGGAGTTCAAGATTTTTATCGCAAGAAATTGGGAGCGTCCCCGATGGAGCTCGGTTACCATATCGCGGCATCCCTCAATCTCTCACCGCCGATTATGAAAAGCATGGAACCCCTCCATGAGCTCGTCCGAGAGCATGTGAAAGAACCAGACGGTCCCTTTCTCATTCTCGCCTCTTTTTCCATGTCTCTTTGCGATATTATTGAGTGTGATAATCTCGATCCGAATGTCATCGGTGAAAAGATCAAGTCGCTTGCGAAACGCTATGAAGGAGCGTTAAAAATCGATTACAAAAAGGTTCAAGAGATCCTGCACAAGGCCCAGCTCGCGCTCGAAAATTTTCAGAGCCTTTATCACCTTCTCCCTTTTCATACCAACTTCATTGATCGACTGACCTGTGTCAATCGGGGATCGGGAACCACAAGTCTCCAATCCCTCCACGATAAGCCCGTGAGCTCGACGGACTCCTTTCTCTTTGGTCTTCAAGAAATCACGGAGATGCTCACCTCCGAAAAAACGCACTCCCATCAAATTTACCAAAAGATCGTTAAGATTGTTTACGAAGCCCTTCGACTTCGAAATTGCGCTCTCTTGATGAAAACAGGCAAAGATTCTGCCTATAGCGTTCAAGAGGCTTTGGGACAAAATGCATTTGAATTTCGTTCTGAATTTAAAATCAGTTTGGAAGGACGGGATATTTTTTCGGCCTGCCTTCTTCGTGCCGACGATGTTCTTCTTCAAAACATGACCGATCCCAAAATCGCACAGCATCTCCCCGCTTGGTTTAAAGGAATCAATCCGGCAGGAACTGCTTTTCTTCTTCCCATTAAAGATCAAGATCAACTCATCGGCGTCATTTACGGGGATAAACTCGATATCGGAAGTATCACTTTCACTCCTGATATTATGAGAAATTTGAAAGCTTTACGGAATCAACTCCGAATCGCTCGAAAACTTTTTCAGCCTTAATCGCGAATTGTATTGATCAATTGTTGAGCTTTTCAAAAAGAATGGGGCATCGATGTCAGGATGGAGAGGATAAAGTCAATGAAGAGGGTGTTTAAACCCAGATCTCGCATTAGAACTGGAGGGGCAGTGGCCCACTGCTTTCCCCGTCCTCCGAGGCACAGAGCCTGTGCCCCTCCATTTTTTATCACCTTTTTAGTCTCTAACTTTACAGATAAACCCAATTTCCAATGACGAATCTAGGTTAAAAAACAATCCTGCATTTAATCCTGTAATCGATTCAATTCTTCAGTTTGTTCGAGTGTTAAAAATAATCGATTAGGCACTTCCCATAATTTTTCAGGCTTTCATCTCTCACCGAGAAATGCTGTATTGCTCCCCATCTGACATGAAATCACTGAAGCTCGGCTCACTCCAACTCGCATCGCCTCTGACGCTCTCGCCATTGGCTGGTTACACCAATCTTCCGATGCGCATGGTGATCCGAGAAATCGGAGGCGTCGGTCTCTGCACCACCGACCTGGTGAATGCACGATCTCTTATCGAAAAAAATCCGAAAGCGATTAAACTCGTCGAAAGCCATCCGCTCGACAAACCATTTGCTGTTCAACTTTTTGGCTCAGTCGCTTCCGAGATGGTGGAAGCCTCTAAAATAGTCGCCGACCTTGGTGCCGATTCCATTGACATTAATATGGGTTGTCCTGTTCGGAAGGTCGTTAAAATTGGTGGCGGCTCTGCGATGATGACTCAGTGCGCCCAAACCGCAGCCCTCGTCCGACAAATGGTTAATGCCGTCAAAATTCCAATTACCTGTAAAATGAGATTGGGCTGGGATGACAACAACATCACAGCTCCCGAACTCGCGGTCGCGTTAGAAGAAGCGGGAGCTCAAGCGATCACCGTTCACGGACGGACACGGGAACAAGGCTTCGAGGGAAGCGTTCACTTACGAGGGATTCAAAAAGTGGTCGAAGCCGTTAAAACGATTCCTGTAATCGGTAATGGGGACGTTACCACACCGCAAGCTGCAGAAGTGATGTGGAAAGAGACGGGATGTACGGGAATTGGAATCGGCCGAGGTGCTTTTTACAATCCGTGGATTTTCAAACAAATCCTTGAATATACGGAAACCGGGATCTGTCCTGCGGAACCTTCGTTTAACGAACGAATTCGAATCGTGACTCGACACTTGGATTGGATGGTTCAAGTCTTTGGAGAATCTCATGGCTGTCGACTCTTCCGAAAAGTGGGCCCTTGGTATTCAAAGCGATTTGGTCCGGCTTCTTTTTTTAATAAGAAGATTGTTCTTTTAAACAATCGAACTCAATTCGATGAAATCCTCAGCGGCTACATCGAATGGCGAAGTCGTTTCTTAGATGAAAGCGGGGAACTTCAACCGCGCTATCGCCCCGGAGCGATGGAACTCAATTTCCGAGAATGCCTTCCCGAAGAAACCGAACCTGCGGTCACTCAAAGAACCGCGATTCCTGTTCCGAAGGGGCCTCAGGAACTCTGGTAAAGTAAAGTCGCGTTTTTGTTCCCAAAGAATTCAGGCATTCTTTATGCTATTTCCATTTTATGAATGCAGCAAAGATCTTGAATCCCCTTCAAGATGCCTTTATCGCACTTCGGAATCGTCGAGACCCTAAGGTTGTCGTTCAAATTATTCTTCATGTTGCCTGCCGTTTAGCAAATGCCGTTCACGGCTCATTTGTTCGGGTCGATTTTCAAAAAGACTCCCTCATTATCGATGCCGTCTATGGATCTGATTGGGATCTTGAGACGCAAGGCTATCAAATGCCGATCGGATCGGGAATCACAGGGACCGTTGCCAAGACAGGGAAACCGTACCTCTGTAAGAAAACAAGCGAAGATCCCATCTATATTCCTCTCTTTTCTAATGTTCAAAGCGAATTGGCTGTTCCCGTTTGGGTGCGCGATCGGGTCTGGGGAATCATCAATTTAGATGGACTCGTTGAAGATGCCTTCGACGAAGAGACCGTTGATGTCATGATGATGTTCGCCGAGCTCGTTGCTATGGCCTTCACGCTAGATCACGAGCTTCGGGAATACCGAGCACTTCAGGAGGAATTGATCCAATCCCAAAAATTAGCTTCACTCGGTAAAGTTATTGCAGGGATCGCTCATGAAATAAATAATCCCCTGACTACGATTTTAGGGCATGCAAGCCTCCTTCAACTGAGCCCCACAGAACCACCCGATCCAGTCTCTCTTCATGCGATCATTTCTGAAGCACAACGAACCGCTGAAATTGTCAAATCGTTACTCGATTTTTCACGAAAGGAGGCAGGGGAGCTCCAAATGGTGAGCGTTCAATTGCTTTTGGAAAAAATTACAGAAATTAAGCGTTTTCAACTCACCAGTCATCCTGTTCAGCTTCAGGTCCTTCCCTTTGAGACCTCTCTCCGTCTTCGGATTAATCTACAACAAATTCGACAAGTTCTCTTGAACCTTGTTCAGAACGCGGAACACGCACTTGAATCCACCTCTGTTCATCCGAAAAAAATTTCGATTAAAGTCACATCCGTTGGAAGCCATATCCTCATTCGAGTGATCGATAATGGACCTGGGATTCCCTCCGAAATTAAGCCCTACATCTTTGACCCGTTTGTCTCCACCAAAGGAGCAAAAGGAACAGGCATCGGACTCTCCATGTGTCATACGCTCATGAGTGCTCACCAGGGGAGAATCTATCTCGAAAATACCTCCAACGAAGGGACTATTTTTGTTGTCGAATTTCCCAATCCCGACCATATCGATCCCCGTGAAAAACTCAGTGCTACCTCGAGCATTCTCTTAGCACAAAATGAAGAGGCGCCCTGGAAAAAAATTCTACTCGTGGACGATGAGCAGAGCATTCTCGAATACCTTTCCAAGGTTTGCCATGTCTACCGAATCAAACCAGTGACGGCACTCGATGGAATTCAAGCCCTTGAAAAAATTCGGGCTCATGGAAAATTCGATGCCGTCATTAGTGACATTCGCATGCCCCATATGAACGGTCTTGAGCTCTATCAAAGGGTCATGACCGATTACAAACACTATAAGAGCAAGTTCCTCTTTATGAGTGGAGATCTCAAACACCAGGGGACTATGACTCAAATCGAAAAGACAGGATGTCCCTTTATCGAAAAACCCTTTACCCCTCAAGCCCTACACGAGGCGTTGACTCCTCTTTTAGAAGAGCCATTTGTCTCTCAAGAAATGGATTAAGATTCTTTCAAAGAGATCGTCAAAAACAGTACGTTAATCTCTACAAGATCTTTGATATGAACTAAATATCAAGCTTTTGTCCCGGAGGCGGGAGCATAACCTTCATCT
>JAZKBH010000100.1:0-6572 GCA_040388725.1 Verrucomicrobiota bacterium | reverse complement strand
GTCACCATGGACCAGAAGACAGACGCGAGGATTAAGTTTTACAATATAATCCAAAATATCTTCACGTTGCGCATGAGCGGTCATATCAAATTTTTCAATACGACAGTGAATCGGTTGATCTTCATCGGTCGATGAATCCATGCATACACGTTCTCCCTTCGGAGTTGCCAATAAACGACCTGCGGGAGAATCGGGGTCACAATAACCGACAAAAAAGATACTATGACGTTTGTCTGCGAGAAGTCGTTGAGCAAAGGTATTGGAAAGTGTTTTTTCGGTCATCATTCCCGAGGTGATCAAATAAATATCGCCGGGTCTTGGACGAAATCCTTGAAGGCGTCTTCCATCCATAATTTCCGGTTGGATCTCATCCAACATGACAAGACGAGGATTATTCCGTCGTACACGACCGCACAAACGATCATAGTTCAGCGTGAGAAGTCTTCCCAAACCTCCGATATAAATCGTTCCCTTACGAATCTCTTTTTTCTTCTGAAGTAAATAAAGAGCGGCCAAAAGTTCCTGGGTTTTACCCAGAGCGAAAGCAGGAATCATCACCGATCCCCCTTTTTCGAAAGTCTCTTCAATTCCTTTTGCTAAGCGAGAAAGCTCTCCTTCTCGAGTAAATCCCGGAGGGTTTGAATGATTCCCACGGGTCGTCTCAATAATTAAAGTATCAATGCCCTCTTGAGGCAGCTCCGCCCCTTTCATCAAGGTTTGATCGCGAAAATTAATATCGCCCGTATAAAGAATTCTTCGCCCACGATGAATGAGTTCGACCGCGACTGAACCGAGGACGTGACCGGCATCATGAAACTGAAAGGACAAAGGCTCCTCGGGTTGAGCAGGACGGCCTTCTAACGACCAGGTCCGATCAATTCCACAAGTCAGCCATCGGTCCACACCGCGATCAATTTCTTTGTGGGTATACAGAGGAAACTCCGGAATTCCTTTTTCAGCTTTCTGTTTAAACATCACTTCAACCGAATTATGAAGCAACGAATCGGTCAAGTACCGCGTCCCCTCTGACATAAAAACAGGAGCCTGGGGTTGGTGCCGCATGAGAATCGGCAGCGATCCCATATGATCATGATGAGCGTGGGTGAGGAAAATTGCTTTGAGCGTCTCCTTCGGGACCAGATCCATCAAAGGAGTTCCGGAGTATCCCTCGATTCGGGGATGCATCCCTGAATCTAAAACGACAGAGCCATCTACACCGAAATCGAGCCAGTAAGAATTGGCACCAATTTCGTTTGCTCGAGTAAGATTAGTAAAAAACATATTACATTTCCGGCAAAGGAATTCGGGTTGTTTTTTTGGCTCTCTCTGCAATCAGATTCGCAATTGCAATTCCTTTGGGCTGAATCGAATTTCGAATGATGACTTTTGCCGGCAGCACCATACTCACCGGGATCTGACGAGTTTGCATTTCGCTTTTCATAAACGTGGCCGCGACACGACCCATTTCCATCGCAAAAATTTCAACGGACGTCAAAGGGGGTTCGGAGATATGAGCGCTTAAACTGTTTTCAAAACCGACAATTGAAACCTGACGGGGAATTTCCAATCCACTCACCCGAAGCTCGTGCATGATCTCAAAGGCTTCACGATCCGTGGCGCAAAGAATGGCCGTTGGTCGTACAGGCATTTTTAAGAAAATTTCAGTCGCCTTGCGCGCGATATCAGGAGAATGGACTTCCCGGAACATTAAGTCGCGAATCGGAGGTTTCCCGAGTTCTTCCATTCCAAACTCATAGCTCCGCGCCCGCTCTTGAATTCCATGATAGTTTTCAAGACCGACCGCATAACAGGCAATATCCGTGTGACCTTGCGAAACGAGATGCTTGAGCATTTGCTGGACCCCACCGACATTGTCTGCACAAACGCGGGCAAGGTCTTGCTGATACAACGTTGCGTTTCCAACCACGATCGAAGGAATATGCTCCTCTAAAACCCATTGCCGAACGCGAGGTTCTGCAAAACCGGAAAAGATAAATCCTTGGATCCCCTCTTCCCAAAGTCTTTTGGCAATATTCAACTTACTTCCAACACTTGTAAAATCGTCACGAATCACCACTCGATAGCCAGAATTAAAAAAGACCTCTTCGACTCCAATGAGATAATCTTGAATCACCCCATAATAATTCGAAACAAGAGATTGGTTGCAGAAAAAAGCGACCCGAGGTCGATCTTCTTGAGAAGGCTTGTAATGAAAAAGATCCTCTTCCTGTAAAATAAAACCGTTTTTGACGAGTTCATGGAGACTTTCGACAAGAACCGCCTTGGGAACACGAAGAAGAGAGACCAGTTCATCCAACTGGGGTAAATTTCCCCCAAAATAATCACATCGGAGCAGGGCCTGAATCAACGCCGCATTTCTTTTAGCTAATGCTTCATTATAGACTCGATACTCAGACGACCCTTGCACCCCCCTAGTTAAAACTCTGGGAACGAAAACGCAAGAGGCAAAAACCGCGACCCCTCCAAATTCAAAGGCAAAAGAATTTCACCACAGAGGCGCAGAGAGACAGAGTTTAAATGCATTTTGGATTTAAAAACCAAAAACATTTTGGTCTTTCTCTGTGTCTCCGTGCCTCTGTGGTGAAAAATGCCTTTTTCTTGTTTATTGAGGAGAAGGTTGATGCTGCAAGTGTCAGAACGATCGACCATGCTTTTCAATCGAGTTGCGGATAAAATCAAAGAGCGGATGATGCTCTTGATCGTCCTGGACTTCACTGAGAGGCTTTTCCAGACGAAAACTCCAATTGGAGTCGGCCATGCTTCCGGGAGAGTTATATCGTTCCCGGGTTCCCATTAAATCGGAGAGCATTAAAACCGCCAACCAGCTTTGGCTCTCCAGAAGACGATCTAAAAAACGACGATGAATCTCAGGCGTAAACTCTGTGGGTGGTTTTTCATCGTCGACCCCCAACCAACGCATTAAGCGCTGGATCTCCTGCCATCCTTCGTGTCCGTCCGGTCCAAGCCAGTGCTGTACCATTTCCTCATAAACCACTTTCAAAGGAGGATGATCATGGGTCGCAAAGGTCGTCAGACTTAAAGGCAGATAATTTTCAATGGCGGTAAACTCACGAGTTTGAGGATCACGCACAAAAGTCGGTATCGTAAAGCCGGGAATTCCCAACTTCCGAAGAGAATCCGGAACATACGAAGGCACGACCCCTAAATCTTCCGCCACGACTCCGGTTTTTCCTGCTGCATCTAAAATCATTTTTAAACGCTCTTCGCCTTGACGTTGGTTCGTCAGAGCAGACTCCGGGGTATCGTCTGGTCCGGGCTTAAAGCCAGGGAGATTCCCTCCTGTCTTTAGTTTCGCCTGCTCCTCTGTAAGATCAACAAACTCATGATTACGTTCTGGATTCCAAGGAAATGAATAGATCCGATAAAACCCGAGAACATGATCAATCCGAAAGAGTTGAAAAACTTCAGACGTTTTCTGAACCCGCTGCCGCCACCAGGAATAATTTTGAGCGACATGGTTGTCCCAGTGATAAAGAGGGATTCCCCAATTCTGTCCCCATTTCTCGGTAAAAAGATCTGTTTTAAAATACTTTTCCGGAGGAGCTCCCCCGCTCCATTCTAAATCAAATAACTCCTGACGTGACCAGACATCGGCGCTGTATCGACTGACGCCAAAGGGAATATCTCCCATGATCTTGATCCTCAATCGATCGGCCTCTGCACGCACGGCTCCCCATTGAGTCCAAGCCACCCATTGAACATACGCATGAAATGTTCGTCGTTTTTGCCAAAAAGAAGCATCTTCAATTTCTTGAATCCATTGCTCCGCTTTTTCACGATGACGGTGTTCATCAATCCAAGAGGTCCAACAAACATTTCCCTGATGATAATCTAAAAGTGTTCTAAAAAGAGTGTAATCCACGAGCCATGCCGCTTCCTCTTTTTGAAACTTTTCAAACGCTTTTAATTTTTTGCTCTTTAAAAAAACCTCAAAGGCCTCATTGAGTACATTTTGTTTGAGGGCTTTGACGCGGGTGTAATGCACGGACCCGAGATTTAAAGAATCCAAATCCTCCGCTTCCAAAATTTTGCTTCTTCCCTCCACGGTCAATCCCGGAACGACTTTGGGATCGAGATGAATATAAACGGGATCGAGCGCCACCGAGCTGATGGCATTGTAGGGAGAATGATCGGCTCCCGTTTCGTTGATCGGGAGCAACTGCAAAACAGTGAAATGAAGGCTACGACAAAACTGCAACGCCTCTAAAACGGCTTGGGTGTCGCCTATTCCCCAATCCCCGCGACGACGAAGGGTAAAAACAGGAACCAAAAGGCCGGCACATTTTTTTTGAGGATCGATGGCGTTCAAAGTTACTCCTTTATTTTCCTCACCAGCTCTGAGCGGGAGAGGGTCAGCCTTAAACTGACCCTCTCCTGAATAAATTCAAATCTGTTTTTACAGACTAACGACTTTGACCCAACGAATATCTTTATCGGCAAGAATCTCTTTCAAGGTCGCCTCGCTCGGGGCCGTATCTAAATTGAGAACGCTCAAAGCAGCACTTCCAGGTTCCGCACGGCTTAAGGACATATTGGCAATATTGACCTTATGATTCCCCAAAAGTGTTCCGATCCATCCGACGATACCGGGACGATCAACGTTTTGCATAATGAAAAGATTTCCTTCAGGAATCGCTTCAAGGAGATAGCCATCGATTTCCACAATACGAGGACGTGGACCATAAAAAGTCGCGCTCACGGTATGTTTTTCGTCTCCACTGACGACTTCGACTTTTATGAGTTCAGTGTAATCCCCAGGTTCGCTGACTTTGGTCTCTTTAAAGGTTAACCCGAGGTTTTTGGCATAAATCGGAGCGTTGACGTCGTTAACATCATTCCCTCCCGCATAGCGAAGAACGCCTTTCAAGATCGCACGGGTAATGGAGGTCGTGTCATATTCACTGACCGTTCCACTATAATTAATGTTCAACTGATCCAAACGTTTTGGAGAGAGCTGAGCAATCATCGACCCAAGTTTTTCAGCCAAATTGAGATAAGGACGAAGTTTGGCTGCGGTATGA
Organism: Verrucomicrobiota bacterium; assembly: GCA_040388725.1. Lineage (GTDB taxonomy): Bacteria > Verrucomicrobiota > Verrucomicrobiia > Methylacidiphilales > CAMAQI01 > CAMAQI01. Next base: position 1,509 of record JAZKBH010000100.1, on the reverse strand, counting down.
GCATCGAGATTCGGCATATTGACCGCATTGCTCACCGCTCCGGAAGTCAAAACATCACGAATCAATTCTGCGACTTCGATTCCGACACTTTCTTGGGCTTCTGCAGTCGAGGCTCCTAAGTGAGGGGTCAACACGACATTCGGAAGCTTTAAAAGCTCATTATCCGGCGAAGGAGGTTCTTGTTCGAAAACGTCCAATGCAGCACCCGCCACATGACCCGATTTCAGCATCTCAATCAGATCTTTTTCCACAATCAATCCACCACGGGCGCAATTGATGAGTCGAACTCCCTTTTTGCACATCCCCATCGTTTTTGCATTGAGGATTCCCTTTGTTTCAGGGGTCATCGGGGTGTGAACTGTAATAAAATCCGATTCCTTCAAGAGGGGTTCCAACTGATCGCATAACTCCACCTGCATGCTCTTCGCACGAGCGAGTGTCAGATAAGGATCAAAAGCCACAACACGCATTCCGAAACCGATCGCGCGACGAGCAAATTCAGCTCCGATACGACCCATTCCAATAATCCCTAAAACCTTGTTGCAGAGCTCAACCCCTTCAAAAGATTTACGATCCCATTTTCCAGCCACCATCGTCGCATGAGCTTGAGGAATTTTACGGGCGAGAGAAACCATGAGGGAGAAAGCGAGTTCGGCGGTTGAAATCGTATTTCCGCCAGGGGTATTCATGACAATGATCCCGCGTTGCGTCGCGGCTTCGACATCGATGTTATCCACACCGACCCCTGCGCGACCGATGGCTTTGAGATTTACTCCCGCTTGAATGATTTTAGGAGTGATTTTGGTCTGTGAACGAACGACCACGGCATCGAAATCCTTAATCATTGCCGCCACTTCATCTTCTTTTTGACCTGTCTTCACAACGACATCGAGGGATTGTTGGAGAAGTTCAACTCCTTTAGGCGAGATAGGGTCCGCAACGAGAACACGGTATTTGGATTTCATAAGGGAGCCGAGACTAATAAGCGTTTTTCATTTCGGCAACCCCATAAAAGGCCTTTTTTTAAACTTAAAAAATGGCATTTTTTCATAGGGAACGAACAGTTACTTACAGGAATGAAAAATTTGAAAAAATAAGCAGAAAAAAGGCATTTTTCACCGCAGAGGCGCAGAGGGAACAGAGGGAGAAATTTTGGTTTTAAAACAAAACCGATATTTTAGATTTTCTTCGATCTTCGTTTAATTTATTAAAACTCTATCCCTTGTATCTACCTTTTTGTTCCATGGAAATAAGGGAAAATTTAAATATTCCGTACATGAATTGAGCGTAAAACAACCCCATCTCTCAGGAACGCAGGGAGGCCGGAAAAATACAAGAAGGAGTTTTCACCACAAAAAGTTCGTAAAGCGAAAAAAGTATCTGCGAATGCCCGTTAATTTTAGCTCCGAAAGGAGCAAAGGCACGGAGTTTAAATGCATTTTGGGTTTAAAACCAAAACACAATGTCTTTTGTTTTCCTCTGTCTCTCCGCGCCTCCGTGGTAAAATCT
>JAZKBH010000099.1:17291-24029 GCA_040388725.1 Verrucomicrobiota bacterium | reverse complement strand
AACCAAATTCCTTTATTGTTAGATCCAGAATTGAATTCAAAGAAAATTTTATCCTGGTTCAAAAAATATAAGCCGGATGCCATTGTGACCGAAGGGTATCATCCGATCCAAGAGCTCTTTCATTCCATTCATTTGAAAATCCCTCAGGATGTCGGTATCGCCACAATCGCGCGAAAAGAAGGCGATACCTTTTTTTCTGGAATAGAGGAGCCTTCCGAGCGAATAGGAGCAGCCGCCGTCGATCTCCTCACCGGAATGATTCAGAGACAAGAACAAGGAATCCCTTTGTTCCCTCAACGCATTCTGATCCAGGGAAGTTGGTATGAAGGGAAATCACTTTTAAGAAAAACGTCACGTTAGGAATCGATTTTATCTGTAAATCATGTCACCAGAATGGTGAAAGAGAAATGGAGCGCCGCCGGCTCGGCGGCCTGGATCAGGAGTGGATTTGAAGGAAGAGGAAGGAAAGACAAAAAACGCCCCCCCCTTCGCCCATGCCGCTGAGCCAGCGGCGCTCCATTTTTTAAATTCCTAATGCATGAAATGGGATAAAAAAGACTGAGATACTTTCTTTTTAAATTTCCTGGTTTCCAGCCTTCCTAAGAGTTCATTGTATTTTATGAGATGAGATCTTTATCGCGGTCCCAAGAAATTCCTCATACAAAAAATGGTTAAAATCCCTTCTTCTTTTTAGTTCGTAAAATAACGGACATCCTGGCAATCCAATCGCTTAAAATGTGCTGACAGTTTCTTCTTAAAATGCGAGTAAGGAGGTCTCTTCTCCCCATTCCACGCCACCTCCGCAACCGCACAAAGCCGAGGAAAAGCCATATACTCCACTTGAGAGGGAGTCTTCAAATACTCCGTCCAAAGCTGCGCCTGAACTCCTAAAATAAGATGGGCATTCTTTTTTAAAAGATCGCGATGAATCGGTTGATACCGATAAACTTTTTGAAGGTTCGTCGTTCCCCGAATCGTGAGCGGTTCCCTGAGTTTCTTTGAACTTTGAGCATAATCAAAATAATAAGCTTCATGAGAACAGACCACCGCTTCTCGCCCCATATTCGCGGCTTTGGCTGCTGCTTTTTTCCCCAACCAGGACATGACCGAAGCATTTTCCGGCAATTGATCATTTAAAATTTCTTCCCATCCTATTGCTTTCTTTCCCCGTGCTCCCAGATAAAGCGCCATTTCTCGGACAAACCAATTTTGCAATGCTTCTTCATCAACGATCCCTAGCTCTTTCATTCGCTTTTGAGTCGCCGCATCTTCTTTCCACTGTTTCTTGACCACTTCATCGCCGCCGATGTGAACATAATCAAATGGAAAAAGTTCCGTGACTTCTTTTAAAACGTCTTTCAGAAAACGAATTGTTTTTTCCTGAACATTAAACAACTTCGTATGCACTCCCCAATCGCAACTGACCTCAGTTTTCGAATCTCCTAAAAAAGGGTAGGCAGCAATTGCAGCTTGGGCATGACCTGGCATCTCTATTTCAGGCAAAATCTGAACGTTTCTTTCCAAAGCATAGGCTACAAGCTCACGAATCTGATCTTGCGTATAATAGCCTTCAACGGGAACTCCATCTCCTCCGAGTTTGGCGAGAAAATGGCCTCGGGGAGATTCACGACGTTTGCTCCCGATTTTTGTCAAAAGAGGATATTTTTTAATCTCAATTCTCCACCCTTGATCATCGGTTAAATGCCAATGCAAAACATTCAGCTTCAGTTGACTGATCAAATCAATGAACTTCTTGAGATACTCCACGGAATAAAAATGCCGCACGGTATCGAGCATAACACCACGCCAACGAAATTTCGGTTCGTCTTGAATCAGAGTTGAGGCGATTTTCCACTCCACCTCAAATGCGGGCTGAGCGTTATAAATCGCCGGAGGACAAAGCTGCAACAGACTTTGAATCCCATAAAAAGCCCCTCCTTTATCCCCTGCGGTAATCTGAATCAAATTCTCCCGAACACTCAACCGATAGGATTCTTTCTTTTGAATGGTGGGACTATAAGCGATTCGAATCTGATAAGCACGAATGGAATCACTTCCTTTCACCCGAACTCTCAAACTCCATCCTGTTCCAGCTCTCAATCGCTCCGCAAGAAGATGAGCCACCCCCCTAAAACGCGAGTCCGCAATAATTTCAGTCTTTGCGGTCAGAGCAAAACAACCAGAACCCTCCTGAATCAGCGAAGGCTGCGGAATAATCGAATGCATCATGAATAAGATATTAAATGAGTTTTTTCTTTCGAAAAGCAAAGATCAAAAGAATTCCTCCCAAAATCAAATATCCTGATTTTACTTCGGGAACTGCTGCCGAGGCGTAAGTGACATTGATGTCATCAAAATCCACGGTAGTCGCCACTTGGTTGGTTCCATTTCCCAACGCAAAAAAGGCGATTTCGTCAAAAGAACTATAAAGATAAGTAGAATCTGTAGTGGTAAAACTAAACATAGAAGCGGAAGTCGAAGCATCCTGAACGGTTGCCGTGATCGTCATGAGCGATGTACTTGTTTTGGTCACGACCAAAGACATTTGATAAGCGGTCGAGTCGGATAATGCAGAGAGCGTGGATGTTCCAGCGAGATTTGTAAAATTCCCCGTCGCATAAAGATTATCACTCGCGAGATTTGTTCTGGCACCAATATATCCGCTATTGCTTCCCGCAGGATTTGTGAAAAAGACAGAATATCCGGTATCATTTTGATATTCATGAGTCGCAGGAAGATTTCCTTTGTTATCCGCTACAATTCTTGTTCCTCCCGAATTAAGAAGAGCGAATCGAAAAGCAGGTATCGTGCTTGTTGTCGCCAAACCCACAAACGTAATTTTAGCACTTAATGACAAAGAATCCCCCACATTCAACGTCTGTGGAGATCCGCTCCCCGTAAAATAACCCAAGGTAATGTTTCCGCTGACCAAATTCACGGTCTGCGCAAGTTGACCCCCACTCACCGCAAGACTCCCTGCGCTATAGCTTGTATACCAACTCGCACTCGAAGGAAGAGACTGAGTCGCTCTTTCTCCATCCGAAAACGTATCATTTAATAAGGTTTGGCTCTGCATCAAAGTCGGGGATCCGATAAGTAAAGTAATTAGGAGAAGGAGGTTTTTCTTCATAAGATGTCTCATTTGGGTTTCCTTCAAGCTACTCGACTCACCCCTATTTTAAATCCCGGCATCATTCATACATATTAATGAGTGAGCGTGAAGGGATGAACGAAGCAAATCAAAGACAGTTTTCACCGCAGAGGCGCAGAGAAGATTTAAAACTGCAAAGTCCGGTTTTTACTTTTAACAAACCAGATCTTTTGCTTTTCTCTGCGCCTCTGCGGTAAAACTTGCCTTCATTTTCTTTGCCAAAATCCCATCCAATTTTGATTGTCACCCCTCTCCTCCACGCTATTTCTCCTTCATGGCAACACCCGATAAACTCGAAGAAATTTTTCGTCTCCAATCCGTCCTGAACGAACGTATCGGAGTCAAACTTCAAGATCTGACCGAAGAAGAAAAAACCAAGTGGATCTTAAATTACTCCCGCGCCATGAGCCAAGAGATGGCCGAGCTGATCGATAGCGTTCCTTGGAAATGGTGGGCCAAATACCAAAAATTCGACGAACAAAATGTCCGCGTCGAAATCATTGATCTCTTTCACTTTTTAATCTCTCTCGCTCAAACGGTGGGAATGACATCTGAAGATGTCTTCCAAGCTTATCTCAAGAAAAACGAGATCAATCACAAACGTCAAGAAAGCGGATACGCGGTCAAAGACCACGACGACTCCCGCTCCGTTTAAACGATCCCATGTCTGACTTTTGGATTTGGTTTATTTCGATCTTTTTGATCGGGATGGGACTCCTTGGATGCGTGGTTCCTGGAATTCCCGGAGCCCCTCTCATTCTTCTCGGAGCATTAATCCATAAACTCGGAATTCCGAATCAACTCAGTTGGTGGACGATCTGCTTCCTCTGTTTTCTGACCCTCCTCTCCAGTGGTTTGAATATTTTGGTGACAGGATATACGGCGCAAAAGGCCGGGGCCTCTCGACTTGCCACCGCCGCAGCAATTTTTGGAACGGTCATTGCACTTTGGATGAGTTTCCTCTGGATTTTTCTCCTCCCCCTTCTACTCGCCTTTCTGGTGGAGTATGGAATTAAAAGGAAAAAAGCAGGCCACGCCGCAGCAATTAGCGCCAAAGTCGGCGCTGGAATTTTCCTCAGTGCCGTGCTTCAACTCCTCGTTGCATTTGTCATGGTCCTCTCCATTGTGATCAATTGGATCTGGAGTTAAAAAAAACCGAGGTTAAAGCGATGAAACGATCTTCACCTCCTAAAAAATCTTCAAAAAAAGCATCGAAAGTGGTTTCTGATTTTTCGTGGGGAAGTGAAGAGACTCTCTACTTTTTTGAACTCACCCCTGATCGCATTCTTGATGCCGTTGAGATGATCGGCGTCCGCTGTACCGGACGCTGTCTCACATTGAATAGCATGGAAAATCGAGTCTTCGAAGTGGAGATCGAGACCGACCAACCAGTCGCCAGTCCGAGTGAAAAATCGCGTATTATTAAGTTTTATCGACCCGGAAGATGGAGCCGCGAACAAATTCAGGAAGAACACCAATTTTTGAGTGATCTCCGTGAAGCCGATATCCCTTCGATCGCTCCCATTGCGGATGCCTCGGGAAATACGATTCATACCCTTCCTGATCTCGAAATCTTTTTTGCCGTCTTTCCGAAACAAGGAGGACGACATTGCGACGAGCTGCAAGGAGAGGAATGGGATCGGGTAGGACAACTTCTGGCCCGTATTCATATTGTCGGAGCCCAACATACTGCTCCCCATCGAATCTCTCTCGACCCCAAAACCTATGGATTAGGAAGTCTCGACTATCTTCTTACTTCCGAAGCGATTCATCCAGAGTTTCAAAAAACATTTACGGAAGTCGTTCAAGCCATCTGCGAAAAATCGACTCCCTGGTTTCAGGAGACTGAAAAACAACGTATTCACGGCGATGGTCATTGGGGAAATCTCCTATGGGGAAGCCTCGGCCCTGCCTGGGTCGACTTTGATGACATGATTAACGGTCCATGCGTTCAAGACTTATGGCTCATGACTGCGGGGCGCGATGAGGATTCCCTTCACAATCGAGATCTTCTCATCGATGGATACGAAAAAATGAGAACCTTTGATCATCACTCGTGGAGATTGGTGGAGCCCCTTCGAGCCCTTCGATTCGTCCATTTCAGTGCCTGGATTTCAAAACGATGGAAGGATCCTGCATTCCCTGCGAAATTTTCCCATTTTGGAACACGACAATATTGGCAGGATCAAGTCCATGATCTCGAAGATGTCTGGAATTCAATGAATTCATAAACCTTCTCCATCCGATGAAAAAAGCCCCACCTGCCCTTCTCTTTCTTTTGGTCATCTGGACCTTTTGCCTCTTGGCTTCAGGAATTCATTCCCATGATCCGCTGACATGGGTATTGGAAGTGGCACCCACATTCATCGTGCTGCCGATTCTCCTCTTCACCTTTCAACGATTTCCACTCACCCCGCTCAGCTACGGACTCATCACGCTTCACGGACTCATTTTAATGATAGGAGGCCACTACACCTATGCCGAAGTCCCGATCGGATTTTGGATGGAACATATTTTTGGGTTTGCTCGAAATCACTACGATCGAATCGGTCACTTCGCACAAGGATTTATTCCTGCGCTGATCGCCCGTGAAATTCTTTTACGCCGATCTCCACTGGTTCGGGGAAAATGGCTTTATTTTATCATCACCTGCATCTGTCTCGCCATCAGTGCATTTTACGAACTCTTAGAATGGCTCACGGCCATCTTGGGAGGCGCGAATTCCGATGCATTTTTGGGAACTCAAGGAGACCCTTGGGATACTCAATGGGATATGTTCTTTGCGCTAATAGGCTCCATCATTTCACAGCTGACTCTTTGGAAACTGCATGATCGAGAGCTTTTGTCCCTTGAAGAGAACGAAGAAGGGGATACAAAAAATCAGTCATTGCATCGATAACAGGATAAAATACAGGATATCCTTTCTTCTGACTTTATCCTCCCCATCCTGACATCGATGCAATTCTCTTACTTAATCATAAAAAGCGGCTCAAAACTTTTATCGGCGCGAGCCCAGAAATACTTCGCTGACTCCGCCGAATTCCGAGGCACTTTATCCCAAAATTGAACTCGAGCGACTTCTAAGCGACGATACGCCTTCGGTTTTCCGCTCTTCAAAATCACTCGATACAAAATAATGAGGGAATTCTTTTTCTCCCGATCAAAAATATCGACAGGTGTGGCCAATGCGACATCGAAACCGGTCTCCTCGCGAACTTCCCGCTTGAGGGCGACCATTAACGCTTCTTTCTTTTTAACGCGGCCGCCGGGGAGAGTCCAAAATTTATCTCCCTTCACATGACGAACCATTAACACGCGCCCGAAGGGATCTTCGACCCAAGCCTTCACCGAAACTTCACGGACCAAGGGATGAAGGGACTTCACAATCGGCTTTTTAATCGCCGTTTTCTTTTTAAGCACTGCTTTACGTCGAATCACTGCGACTAATTTGTCACATAAAGTTTACAAAATCAAGAGAGCAGTCTGAAAATTCAAAGTATCCAAAAAGCAATTTCTAACAAAGGGAAACTAAGGAAATAGATTTATAAATCCAAATCTTGCGTGAGGAATCGATTTTATCTGTAAAG
>JAZKBH010000099.1:6342-17281 GCA_040388725.1 Verrucomicrobiota bacterium | reverse complement strand
CCAGGATGGTGATAAAAATGGAGCGCCGCCGGCTCGGCGGCATGGATCATGGGTGGATTGAAGGACGAGGAAGAAAGACAAAGACGCTTCCCCTTCGCCCCTGCCGCTGAGCCAGCGGCGCTCCATTTTTTAAATTCCAATGCAATATCGGGGATAAAGCGTATTAAAAAACTTAGTTCGCCTTTGTTAGCGATGGTTTTTGGATTTCGACGTTGTCACTACTTGATTCGCCAACGGACATACGTCTCGGAGGGAAGCTCGTCGATAAAGCGAGACTGCTTTTGCCAAAAGCTATTGGCGTTACTTCCCGTCCTCCATTCCGGATGCGTCAAATAAAGTTCGTCTTTCGCGCGAGTCACAGCGACATAAAAAAGGCGTCGCTCCTCTTCCTCACCTGCTCCGTTTTCGACCGCCTTCGATGAGGGAAATAATCCGTCACAGAGCATCATGACAAAGACCACTTTCCACTCCAATCCCTTCGCTTGGTGCACCGTGCTTAAGCGGATCTGAGGTCCCTCTTCCCCTTTTTTCGCATCCTCATTCGCTTCCAAATTGGTCTGCAAGGAAAGCTCAGCTAAGAAATCTTCGGTTCGTTCAAATTGCTGAGAGAAAACTTGGAGCTGACCCAAATCATCTTTTCTCGCCGTATAATTACTGAACTTGGCCTTCATGTAATCTTCGTAGAATCCATCTAACACCAAACGAATCTGATCGGCTGTCCTCTGGTTTTCTACGAGCAGAATTTGCTCCCGCAATGCGGCAAACTGCTTCCACGCCTCCACCGATTTTGCAGGAACCTTCATTCCCTCCAAGGGTTTCCCCGCCGAAAACTCTCCCCACAATTTATGCGCGGTTTTCGCACCGATTCCTGGAAGTAATCCCGCAATCCGCTTAAAGGCGACTTCATCCTTCGGATTCACCGCCAATTTTAAAAAGGCACACGTATCTTTCACATGCGCTTGCTCAAAGAACCGCAATCCGCTGGTGATTTGAAAAGGTATCGCACGGCGGGTCAGCTCAAACTGAAGCTCCATCGCATGAAAGTGCGAGCGATAAAGAATCGCAATTTCATTGAGATCAACTCCTTCTTCATGAAGCTCCATGATTCGCTGGCAAATGAAATCGGCCTGCATATTGGAGTTATCGAGACAAACCAACGCCGGCTTCATCTGCTCTCCAGCACGACGCCCTGATCTCAAAGTCTTCGCAAATTGCTGTGTATTGTGGGCGATCGTCTGATTGGCTAGTTCCAAAATCTCAGGCGTACTCCGATAGTTCATTTCAATTTTGACAAGCTGAGTCCCGGGATAGCGCTCTGGAAAACTGATAATATTTTGAAAATCGGCCCCGCGCCAGGAATAGATACTCTGCGCATCATCCCCGACGGCCATAATTTGTTTATGAAATCCGGCGAGAAGATCAATCAACGCCGATTGTATCTTATTCGTATCTTGATACTCATCGACGAGAAGATGCTGAAATTGCATCTGATATCGTTCTCGAATCCCATCGTTTAAATTTAAAAGATTCAGCGTTTGAATTAAGAGATCGTCATAATCCATGACGTTCTGTTCTTTTTTCTTAATTTGATAAGCCACCGCAAGTTGCTCGATGAGTTGAGACTCCACGATGAAATAAGGATAATTTTCGGTCACTACCTTCTCGATGGATTGAGCCGTGTTTGCCGCATAACTAAAAATATCAAGTAAGACATCTGCACGAGGACGCTCTTTATCTTTCGGATCTAATCCTAAATCTTGCATCGCCGATTCCAAACAATCCTTCGCATCATCACGATCTGAAATCGTGTAATCCCGACCATAACCGATCAATTCCGCATGACGACGAAGCAACCGATTACAAACGTGATGAAAAGTTCCTCCCCAAAGATTGGAGATATCATGTGGCAAAAGATTCGTCACCCGGTGAAGCATCTCTTTCGCCGCTTTATTCGTGAAGGTGAGGAGTAAAATGTTTTCAGGCTCAACCCCATTTTCGACGAGATAAGCCACGCGATAAGTCAAAGTCCGAGTCTTTCCGCTCCCGGCTCCTGCAATGACGAGAATCGCTCCCGGCGGGGCTGTGACCGCTTGATACTGATCTTCGTTCAGTTCTTTCGCGTAATCAATCAGCCGAGTCGGCTCCCTCTGCGGGCGGTTAAGTGTATATTCGACATCCATAGGATAGGCTACGCCAACGTAGGAACCTCTCCCAGTTTGCCAAGTAAATACAAAAGAACGAATCCCTAATGCACCCTGAACTTCTCTTCATCGTCTGAAGAAATTCAGGGTGCATTAAGGACTAATCCTCACAGCCACAAGAACACTTTTTAGAAGACCGATGTTTACGGTTACGATCTGATTTTTGAATTCTTCCTAAAAGCTCATGCTCCTTGCCGTTTGAAAAGCCTTCTTCGTCCCCCGCGATATGAGCGAGTTTCTGCTCGACCTTCCCAATGAAAATATTCCATTGTCCCTTAATAATATCGGTATTCATACATATCCTTATTTAGTTCTTCCTATTCCCTCAAAGAGTAATGAGATCATCAAAATAACAAAAAAGAGGAGAAATAAGATTTTTGCGACTTCAACCGCAAGACTGGCGACTCCTAAGAAGCCAAAGACTCCTGCAATTAAGGCCAAGATTAAAACTGCTGTTGTCCAATTTAACATAAATCCTTTCGGGTTGAGGTTTTCTCCTTTTCTCTAGACGTCTAGGAAGAGGAACTCACCTTTAAGTTATCTCTGCATATCTCCTGCCTTAGATTTAAAATATTTTCTAAGTTACTTGTAAACTAATGGTTACAAAAATTTTAATTCATTTCTTTTCCTTGTCAGTCCTATCAAAAGAGCGCAATTGAGGCCTTCATTCATGCATTTTGCAAAAATAACGTTCTCCTCTCCCACGAAATGAGATTTGCCATGCAATTTCATTTCATAAACCATGCAAAATGCCTTAAAATTACTTTGAAATTTAGGAGATTAAAACTATATCTATCTTCAGTTAAACAACTTACAACTCATCGAAAGAGATGGCACATAAAACGCAGAAGTCTTTTAAAAAACAAGGACACTTTTATGAGCAAAATGAAAAACAAATCGACACGTAATCCCCTCTCATCTGCTGATCGCCAAGAAGCCGTCACACTTTTAAATCAAAATATTGCAGAGCTTTTTGATCTATTTACTCGAGTCAAACAAGCGCATTGGAATCTTCAAGGCATCTCCTTTATCAGTCTCCACAAAATTTTCGATGAATTTGCAGAAACCATTTTAAACGACCTCGATGAAACCGCGGAACGCGCAGGAGCCCTCGGCGGCTTTGTCGAAGGAACCCTTCAAGATGCAGCGAAATCTTCTCGCTTAAAAAAGAAAAACGAACCGACATTGGATAGTGTGCAACGCGATTGGCTCGAAGAACTCGCAGACTTGCATGCCACTTGCGCCGCTCATACGCGCAAGGCGATTAAAAAACTCACAAAAATGGAAGATTTTGGGACCGCCGATCTTCTCACGCAATCGCTTCGTCATTTAGAAAAGCAGCTTTGGATTCTTGAATCCCATCTCAATAAGTAAAACCTCAACAAGGAGTCGGTATGACTGAAGTCCTGACATTTGTGATCTTCGCAATGACATTTTTTTGGTCGATTGATACATTGGCTCCTTAAAATATAAAAATTTCGGAGCTATCATTAACCAGCATGAATTCGATTAACCCTCCATTCAGCAATAGTGCTAGACGGTGAGCTATTTCTTCACACAATTCATTTCCTATGCTTCAAGTGGCAAACAAATCGAGTTACAAGTTGATCGTGACCATTTGGTTAACGCTCTCGGTTTTTAGCCTCTTTGTTGCTGCTTATAATTGGACCAAACTTGACAAGGCCTACTCACGCCTGAACTATAATATTGCGATTCGTTCCACGGCGGGAACAATCTCCGCGCTGATGGTCGATAACGAATCGGCGATGCGCGGATATGTGATCTCTGGATCGAAAGGATACTTAGATCCTTACTACGAGAGCTTACCTCAAATCAATCAACTGCTGGATCAACTTTTAGAACTCACTCAGCATGATAAGGCAGCCGTCGAAAAGGCTTTCGTGCTTCGCTCGAAAGTGGATCTCCTTTTAGCCCATCATAAAAAGATCATCGAGTTTCGCAAATCCGGAGATATCACCCTCGCGCAAAATATGGTTCGGGGAGGTGAAGGAAAAGATTACATGGACGATATTCGACGGATTACGAAAGCGATGATTATCGATCGCAATCAGATGCTTCACGAACTCAATTCCATTCAACGCGATAATGTTTTTAAAGCGGGCTCGACCAGCTTCTTAGCGGGCCTTCTCGGATTGGGGGCGGGAGGATTTGCATTTTATCTCTCTCACCTCGCCATGCGTCATCAAGTCCGTGAAAAAGAGCTGGTGGAAGCGAAGCTCGTGGCCGAGCGCCATAGCGAAGAAAAAACTGTTTTTTTAGCGAACATGAGTCATGAAATTCGAACGCCGATGAATGCGATCCTCGGATTTTGTGAACTTCTCATGGGTGAGATCAAAGAACCCAAACAAACTCATTATCTCAAAGCCATTTACACCAGTGGCCGATCTCTTCTTCAATTGATTAATGATATCCTGGATATGTCCAAGATCGAAGCGGGGGTTATGCAGCTCATGAATGAAGCGGCAGATCCACGGGAAATTTGTCAATTTATCAAAACCGTCTTTAAAGAGCCGGCCGTTCGTAAGGGAATTAAACTCGAATGCTATCTCGCAGATGATCTTCCTCATGCCATTTTAATCGATCGTATTCGTCTCCGCCAAATTCTTTTGAATTTGGTGGGGAACGCCGTCAAGTTCACCGACAGTGGTGAGATCGCCATTCGAGTAAGCTACGAACAAGAAGATCGAAGCAGCACAATTACCCTCACGCTGGAAGTTCAGGATACGGGCGTTGGAATTCCTCATGAAAAACTGGAGACGATCTTCCTCCCCTTCGTTCAAGCCGGAGCCCATAAAGACAAAGAAAAGAAAGGGACCGGACTTGGTCTCTCCATTGTCAAACGACTCGTCGATCTCATGGGAGGAACGATTACGGTGGCCAGTATTTTGGAAAAAGGATCTGCCTTTAGCATTCGTATTCCTCATATTTCGGTCTCCGCTCGCGTTCCAAAGTCCGATCAACTGGAAGTCGATCAACCGGTGGACTTCAATGAACTGAAGCCCTCTCTCATTTTTGCCGTGGATGATAATAGCGCCAACCTCGATCTCCTCTCTGGGATTTTTTCCAATACGCATCATCGACTCGAAGTCGCGGCGAGCGGGAAAGAGGTCATCGAAAAATTAAAATCCATTAAACCGGATATTATTTTGATGGATATTCGGATGCCGAGAATGGATGGGCCACAAACTCTTAAAAACATTCGAAACACGCCAGGGTTTGAACTCATTCCGGTCATCGCCATCACCGCCTCCACGCTTTTAAAAGAAGAAGGCGATTTAAAACGGCGATTTAATGGCTATATTCGAAAACCTTTCAGCAGTCTAGAACTCTATAACGAGCTTTCTAATTTTATTCCCAAACTCGAGCGAACTTCCACGAATGCGGAGGAGATCCCAACGACTCCGCTCCCTCCGCCGACTTCATCCCCTGAACTTCTCAATGCATTGCGTCATCTCAAAACAGAGATATGGGAAGATCTTCAAAACAGCCAAGGAATGTCAGAAACCCAACGATTTGCAGAGCACCTTCTCGAACTCGCTCAAAAACACCAATCTGCCCATCTGGAACGCTACGCTAAAAAATTAAAAATGGATGCCGAACACTTTAACATCATTGATGTTGAAGAACTTCTTAACGATTTCCCTGAGCTCGTCAACTATCTCACCCAACACCAATCATCGTGAACAAACAAGAACTTCAAGAACCTCCTGTCTTTTCAACCTCGTTTCCCAAAATTTCAGCCCGAATTTTGGTCGTCGACGATCAACCTGCGAACATTCAGATTGTCGGTGCGACATTGGGTGGTTTTGGCCATGAAATTGTTCCTGCAACGGACGGAGAAAGTGCGCTCAAAAGACTCTCCTTTAAAATTCCCGATCTCATTCTCCTCGATCTTCTCATGCCCGACATGAGTGGTTTTGATCTCTGTAAAAAAATCAAAGAAAATCCCGACTGGGCTGAAATCCCAATCATCTTTCTTTCTGCCGCAGATGAAAAAACATTTGTTGTTCGCGCTTTGGAAATGGGGGGAGTCGATTACATTGCAAAGCCGTTTAATCATGCCGAACTCATCTGCCGAGTGAACACTCACTTGGAACTTAAATTTACTCGAGATCGTCTCTTCCGGATCGCTCAAGATAAAGATGAGATTTACGGCATTATGGCTCATGACTGCAAAAGCCTCCTCGGCGGCATCCACATGACCTCCGAGCTTTTATTGGAAAAACTTAAAAATCAACCGGATCAGTCGTTGGTTCGCTATATCGAAAATATTGAGAACTCGAGCAGCCAGATGCTTCGATTTGTTCGTCAATTCCTCGCGAATGCCGCCTGGGAGAACAACCCTCAAGTCAATGTAGAGCAAATTGATCTTAAACGATTAATCAAAAAACTCTCCTCCCTTTACCAGGTCAAAGCGGAGTATAAAAAAATTACCGTTCACTTTGAAGCCACTGAAAATGAATGCTCCGTTTTCTCGGATCCCCTCGCCCTCGAACAAATCTTCGGAAACTTAATCTCCAATGCGCTTAAATTCACTCATCCTGGAAAAAATATCTTTATCCGTATCAAAGATAATGGAACCGATTTTACCTGTGAAATTGAAGATGAGGGTCCGGGATTTCAGCAAGAAGATTTCAAGCAAATGTTCAAGCGCTACGCACGCCTTTCCGCCCGCTCTACCGGAGGAGAACCCTCGACAGGATTAGGCTTAAGTATTGTTAAAAAGTTAACAGAAGCGCTCAACATCAAGCTCCACTGCGAAACCCAAGTAGGCACGGGATCAAAATTTATTCTGCAATTTAAAAAATCAACAACCCCAACCGAGTAAACCTATGGACTTCCTCATCATCGACGACGACAAAACATTCCGCGACGCCACCTGTCTCTTAATTGAAACGGCCGGCCATTATGCCGAGTGCGTCACTAATTCCCAGGCCGCACTTCAAAGGATCAAAGAAGAAAATTTTCAGGCCATCTTGCTTGATTTGAACCTCGGCACCGAAAATGGTCTCGAGGTCATTCCTCTCATTCAAAAATCGAAGCCGAATCTTCCGATCGTCATGTTTACCGCTCAAGGAAGCGTTAAAACCGCCGTCGAAGCGATGCGTTTGGGTGCCGTCGATTTCCTCGAAAAACCATTTAATCGAGAACAATTCATCACGGTTGTCGCACGTCTTCAACGTATTCAAAAAATGGGCGAGCAAATCGAGCAACTTCAAGAAGAAGTCAAAGAATCGAAGTCGCAAAGTCCAACGGCTCTTTTTGATTTCACTGCTCCCGTGATGAAAGAAGTCATGGAAGTTCTCGGTCGTGCGGCAAGCACTCCCACTTCCATTCTTATCCTCGGCGAAAGCGGGACCGGAAAAAGCGTCCTCGCCCGAGAAATCCATCAGATGAGCAATCTCGCCAACAAACCGTTTGTTACTGTGAGCTGTCCCAGTCTCTCCAAAGAACTTTTGGAGAGCGATCTCTTTGGGCATATTCGAGGAGCATTTACAGGCGCCGTGAAAGACCATTGGGGAAAAGTAAAGGCCGCTTCAGGCGGAACTTTATTTTTAGATGAAATCGGAGATCTTCCTCTTGAGATTCAACCGAAACTGCTGCGTCTCCTCCAAGAACGCGAATATGAACGTCTCGGGGAAAATGTGACTCGTCAGGCAGATGTTCGAATCATTGCGGCAACGAATAAGGATTTGAAGAAAAAAGTCGAAGAAGGAACTTTCCGTGAAGATCTTTTCTTCCGTTTGAATGTCATCACCGTCGATATGCCCCCTCTTCGAACTCGTCGAGGAGATACCATTCGTTTTGCGAATCATTACCTTCAACATTTCGCCAGCCAATTTAAACGTAAAATCAAAGGGTTTTCGGAAGAGGCTCAAAAATGCATTCAAGACTACGAATGGCCCGGAAATCTTCGGGAACTTCGAAATGCCATTGAGCGTGCTTCGATCCTCGCCAAAAAAGAAGAAGTCACCACATCCGATCTTCCGGCTGAAACCCAAGGACTCATCTCCTCCAGCGCTTCTACAGGCTCTACCACGTCATCCGGAGGCGCACCACAAGCGGGCGCTCTCATGACCCTCGAGCAACTCGAAGAAGCACACATCCGTCGTATCCTTGAGAAAATTTCAAGCCTCACGGAAGCCGCAGAAGTCTTGGGCATCGATCAAGCCACTCTTTATCGCAAACGCAAAAAACTCGGCCTCGAATAAACAGCGACGGTTGAGTCTGACCAAGACTTTGTTTCGCACAACGACATGGCGAAATACAAAAGGCAATTTATTCACATGGATGTAAAACCGATACAAGAGATTGGTTTTAAAACAAAAAATGAATTTACTCCGTTTACTTCGTTCCCTCCGTGTGAAAAAGGTCTTGTTGTATTTATTTCGTACCGTCGTGTCGTTGTGCGAAACGCTCCCCTTCAGAGTTACTTTCCTCTATCGTCCGTATGCAAATTGCTGAGATTCCATTCTCAACCATGCAAATTACCCGATTTAGACTTTCTACATAAATCTAAAAACAACTCCAAGTGATTCTATTTCTATCACTTACGATATTTTGACCTCATGGCACGAATAAAGCAGATCAGTCTCCATGATGACAAACCTCCTCGAAAAGCTTCAAAACTATTTTGAATTCGTGACCACTCAGGATTCGTTCTGGATGACGTTTCCTTTCCGAGTACTCCATATCCTGGTGATCGGATTTTTCCTCGGTCTTATGACCTTGGGATTAGCCGCTTATTATTTCACCTTTTTTAGATTCAAACAATTGCACCACAAAACCCGTGATGCGATGCAAACTCTTCCCGAATTCTCTCCTCAAAACATGTAATTCGAAATTCGGTTCTTCTCTATGAAAAGTTCATTTTTTCAAGGCCCGGCTCTCATTCTCTCCATTTTTATGGGATTCTTCGCGCTCTCCACATCGATCGCTTCGTCGTCGACAGAAAAAACTCCGACGAAAACCGAAATAGCCATCAATGCTTACAGTCTCCTGTACGATCTTCTCTTGAATGAGAAAGATGTCGCGAAGGTGTTAACGATCAGTAAAGAAAGAAAAGCCATTGACCCCTTGATTCGGGAAATATCCGTCACAGCAGATGAGTCGCTTCAAATTCTCGACCACTCGCAGAAAAAGGAACCCGCTCTCACTTTTAATTCCGCGCACCTTCCGGTTGGAGAAAAAGCCACTCGAGATGAGATTTCAAAAACAAAAATGAAAAATCTTGTGGCGAACTCTGGAGAACAATTTTCCATCATACTCCTTTTAACTCAAACCGAAGCCCTCTCTTACGCCTCCCATCTCGCTTATGTGGCCGCCAATAATGATGAAAATTCCGAGCGTTCCAAAGAAACTCTTAAGATTAGCAAAAAAATGGAATCTCTCTACGACAGAACTGTTGCTCTCCTTGCCATTAAAAAACAAATTTCTTAAGACTTAAATTCGCTCCGTATTTTTCACAAATCATTCTCATTCAAAATCAAAAAAGGAAAATATATGTTAGGAACAATACTGCTCATCGTACTTCTATTAATGCTCGTCGGATCATTCCCTTCATGGCCTCACAGTCGTGACTGGGGTTACACGCCGACCGTCAGCTTGTCTACAGTCATTGTTGTTGTTCTTTTGCTTTGGTTCTTCGGTATTATTTAAATTGAGAACTTATCATGCACGAGGTTGCCCAAAAGCCGATCCGTCTCGAAGAAAGCTCACAACAACTTCTCACGCTCCCAGGAATGGGAGCGATTCCCCATCCTGAAATGGGGTGTACGTTTCGAGTTTGGGCGCCTCATGCGCAAAAGCTCTCGGTGGTCGGTGATTTTAATCACTGGAATTCCGAGGCCAACCTTTGCAAACAAGAAGAGAATGGCGTTTGGGCCACATTTATTTCGGAAGCCAAACCCGGAGATGAATATAAATTTAATCTTTGGGTAGGAGAAAAGGAGCTTCGTAAAAATGATCCTTACGCGAGACTCCTCACCAACTCCGCCGGAAACTCCGTCATCTATCAATCCAAGATCTCTTGGGACGCGGATACCTTCAATCCACCTCCCCTACATGAATGGGTGATCTATGAAATGCATATCGGGACTTTTAATCGTCCCGCTCCCGATAAAATAGGCACTTTCGAATCGGCCACTCAGAAACTTCCCTATCTTCAATCGCTTGGCATCAATGTCGTCGAACTCATGCCCACGGCTGAATTCCCCGGTGGCATTTCATGGGGGTATAACACCGCCCACCCCTTCGCTGTCGAAACAGATTACGGCGGCCCCGACGAGCTCCAAAAATTTATTCAAGCCGCCCACGCTCATGGAATTGCCGTGGTGATGGATGTCGTTTACAATCACTTTGGTCCTAGCGATCTCGATTTATGGCAGTTCGATGGTTGGAATGAAAACAATCTCGGTGGCATCTATTTTTATAATGATTGGAAAGCCACCACGCCTTGGGGAGAAACACGCCCTGATTATGGCCGCCCCGAAGTTCGACAATATCTCCGCGATAATCTTCTGATGTGGTTGGATGATTATCACTTGGATGGAATTCGGATGGATTCAATCTGTCACATCCGAAACGTCGATGGAAATAGTTGCCCTCCCGACCGAGATATTCCTGAAGGATGGACTTTGATGCAATGGATGAGTGAGGAAGCTGCAAAACTCGAAAAAAATAAAATCCTGATTGCCGAAGATTTAAAAAATTTAGAT
>JAZKBH010000099.1:0-6332 GCA_040388725.1 Verrucomicrobiota bacterium | reverse complement strand
AATTGTCTGTCCCCCTCAAGAAGGCGGAGCGGGTTATCATTCTCAATGGGATGCTCATTTTGTCCATTTTGTACGCAATGCGCTCATCGAACCAAATGATCAATCTCGGAATATGGCAGAGCTGTGTTCCGCGATCGAACACAACTACTGTGGAGATGCCTTCCGACGTGTCATTTATGTCGAATCGCATGACGAAGTTGCCAATGGACGTGCGCGAATCGCTGAAGAAGTCCAACCCGGAAATGCCGATAGTCCTATCTCCAAAGAAAAATCGATTTTAGGAGCCACCCTGGTCATGACCTGTCCCGGTATTCCAATGCTTTTCCAAGGACAAGAATTTCTCCAAGACCGTTGGTTTGTTGACTCCGTCCCTCTCGACTGGAGTCGGAAAGAAAACTTTGAACACGTTTTAAATGCCTATCGCGATCTCATTTATCTCCGCAATAATGCTCACGGCAATACCAAGGGCTTACGCGGACATCAGCTCCATATTTTCCAGGTGAACCACGAGAAAAAAGTACTCGCCTTCCGTCGCTGGTGGGACGGAGGAAAAGGAGACGATACCTTGGTCGTGATCAATCTATCGAATGAACCGATGCATGACTATCGGATAGGTACACCCGAAGGCGGAAACTGGTATGTCCGATTTAACTCAGGTTGGAAAGGTTATGGCAATGAACGTGAGGCTCAACCCGTTTTAGATACCATGGCCGATGGGCCCGCTCAGGATGGATATAATCAAAGCTGTTTGGTTTCACTCAAGCCTTACAGCGCTATTATTCTCTCTCAATAATGATCGCGGAGCTCTCGCCTAATTTTATTTTATGGGCTCCGATTGCACTGTTGATTCTCAGTGCCATCATCAATGCGATTGTTCAGCACCATCGCCGAGATCCCTGCCTTCTCTTTCTGCATCAAAAACCGGTTCTTATTTTAAATAAGTTTAAAAAAGAATATACGGGGGATTTGAATGTCTTTTCAAATTCCTTGGAGGTCGTCCATTCGCATCCCACACACACCGCTGAACCCAATTCCAAGTTAACCTCGCTTCTTTATAGTAAAAATATAGCCGATATCGAATATCTTTTTTCTCCGGCACCGAAACCGGAATCACCTCACTATGAGGCATGGAAAAAATCGATCCTTAAAATATCGACTCCGACCCCCTTTTCTAAATTTCTTCGAATGGTACGAAATGGATTTAATATTTTGCGCGACGCTTTTTCTCAAGCGATTGGAATGCTCATTGGATCTGCAAAACAGAAAACCCAATCCCTTTCCCAAATTAATACACTCGAAAATCGAACATCCGAAGTGAGCCAAACTCTTCTGAGTACCATTCCGAATGCTTATGAGCCGATTTTAGAGCTTTATATCGGTGCAGAGGTCTCCGTCGAAAAAGTTTATGCCGATAACCGCATTGTGGAGTATCAAGGAATCTTTGAAGAATATACGATCGATTTTTTATTAATTCGAAATTGCCCCCTTTCGGAGCCTTTAAGTTCTTCTTCAATTCCCGAAGGCTATCATTCTGAAATCGGTGATCTTGTTTTCCCTCGCTCTACCAGCTTCGTGCGGCATAAACTCGCGGCGCAGCACAATTCTCCTCTTCTCTAATTCTCACGATCCCTTTCTTCCATTCACATTAAGAAATCAGCGAGACACTCTTTTAATTAAAACATTCTTAAAGACATAGCCTCACGCAACGACGCGACGTTCAATCCGCTTCTTTTAAACTAAGACTCGGATAAGAAAACAATATGGAAAAATTCCTCATAGCTCTTTACTCAATCGCCCTGACTTATCTAGCGTCGCGTCGTTGCGTGAAAGAATGCCTTTGAAGTCTTCCTAGCGAGCACCCTACGAAAATTAGATTTAGTCTTGGCTCATGTTGCATTCTAGGGGGATTTCCTTATTGCATTTTGCATTAAATACGTCTTTGTGAGAAACCTGTATTTTAATTTATGTCATTTATTATCAGTATCTTACAACAGAACTCAAATACTGGCATTCCGATTGCAAGTAAGAATACAGTGAACAAAGAAATAGTTCTTTGAACACAAAATCAACAAAGGAAAAAATATGTTAAATTGGACACTTACATTTCTCGTCGTCGCATTGATTGCTGGGTTACTCGGCTTTGGAGTCATCGCGGGAACAGCGGCATCACTCGCTAAAATCTGCTTTATCGTCTTTTTGATACTCTTCATCGTATCATTCATTCGAGGCCGAAGAATCTAATCTCAATCCATCCTTTATGCGGGCCTACTTCCTTCGGGATTAGGCCTGCGGGGAATGACGTATGTTCGCCTCTTCTGAATTTTGGATGATTCCCGGCGTCCTCTTTGGTTTAATTACCATTTTAACAGGGATCCTTCTCATTGCGAAACCCGATGCCCTCTACTATACGATCGGGATCTATTTTATTCTCGCAGGGATTGCAGGCTACTATTATGGCTTTCCGATTTATTCCCCTCTTGTCGCCATTTTATTTGGAATATTGATTCTCATCTTTCCTAAATTTATTGCCTATCTTTCAGCCGGTTTCCTGATTTTGAATGGAGCCCTCTTTCTCACAATTCCCAATTTACTTGTCTCCGGAGCTCTCATGATTCTCACCGGAGGAATCATTTTCATATTCCCCAACATTATTGCATATGTCGTCGGTCTCTCGATGGTCGTGAATGGACTCGTCATTCTCTATCCCCATTTTTTAAACTAA
Source organism: Verrucomicrobiota bacterium (assembly GCA_040388725.1). Classification (GTDB taxonomy): domain Bacteria; phylum Verrucomicrobiota; class Verrucomicrobiia; order Methylacidiphilales; family CAMAQI01; genus CAMAQI01. The sequence goes on along the minus strand of JAZKBH010000099.1, from coordinate 3,610 downwards.
AAGCATCACAATGGGATAAAATGCCTATTTAAAAGCTTCAATCTCATGTCATATTAATTTCTATGTCCAATTTTTGGGTTATTTTTTTGGGGTTTGGATATTTTTTAGCGATTTCAACCGTCCCTTTTATTCTGATTTCAAAAAAATCCCCACATAGCATGCTCTCTTGGCTCTGGGGTGTTTTCCTTTTTCCTTACCTCGGTCCCCTCGCCTATTTTATATGGGGATCGGAACGCCTTTACCGACGAAGACTTCGAAAACGAACCAGTGCGGCCAACCGCCGAGATAAAGTCAAAGAGCTCCAGCTCCCGAATAATTTTTCAGCACGCGAACAAGGTTTGGGAAAACTTCTTTCTCAAATCAACATTTATCCAAGCAGCCTCTATACAAATGCGGAAATTCTTCTCGATGCCGCTTCTTTTTATCCCGCCTTAGCCAAAGAGATTCAAAATGCTCGTGAAAGCATCTGGATTGAGTTTTATATTTGGAAAAATGATCGTTGGGGAAATTACTTTCTTCAACTTCTCATTGAAGCCGCCCAACGAGGGGTTTCCGTTTCACTTATTTTAGATGAGATCGGATGTCTGGGACTCTCCCAAAAGTTTTTTGATCCCCTCAAACAAGCAGGAGGAAAATTTACCTGGTTTAACTCGATTGATATGATCCAAAACCGTTGGACCTTCGCTCTTCGAAATCACCGCAAACTTCAGATTATCGATGGCAAAATCGCTTTCGTCGGTGGAATGAACATCGGCTGTGAATATGCGGGAGAAGACCCTGTCAGCGGCACCTGGAGAGACATCCAGCTGATGATTGAAGGTCCGGTCCTCTCTTCCCTTCAGGAGACCTTTCTCGAGGACTGGCATTTCGCCACGGGAGAAACCCTGACTTATTCACAAAAAGAATTCCCCGAATCTTCTCCTTCCGAAAATTGGATTCAAGTCGTCGATAATGGTCCTGACTCGCCGGAACAGTACATGACCCTCTCCATGTTGGCGTTACTGCATTATTCGACGGAACGGGTCTGGATTGCGGCGGGCTATTTCATTCCTCATGAACCGCTCATTAGCGCCATGAAGCTCTGCGCCTCTCGAGGGGTCGATGTCCGTATCCTCGTCGCAGAAGCCAGCGACCATCCTTATCTCGTCATCTCCGCTCGCTCCTATTATGAGGAGCTCTTAACGTATGGGATTAAAATTTACGAGTACTCCCGAGGGACTCATCATGCCAAAGCCATTTTAGTGGATGAGGACATTTGCAGCATTGGATCCGCGAATATGGATATTCGATCGATGAGACTTAATTTTGAGCTCAATCTTTTCTTTAAGTCCTCGGAAAAAGCAAAGTACCTCGAGGAAATATTTGAAGAAGACTTCAAAAACTCAACCCAGATCAGTCTTAAAACCTTTCTGAAGCGAAGTATTTTTGAGCAGATGAAAGAGAATATCTTGAGACTGATCGCCCCTCTTCTTTAAGCGATTTATTTTATTAGTGCATTTAATTAAAACTATTTCCGACTTATTGGAGGGGCAGACGCCGTCTGCCTTGCCCATCCCCTGAGGCACAGGGCCTGTGCCACTCCATTTAATTCAAAACCGGCTACAAGTTTTGCTCTAAAAATAGCGAAGCACTCCACAACCGTCGCGCAGCCGTCAACTTAAGAAAAAACTATTTTCACCACAGAAAAGACAGAGACACAGAGTTTCAGAGGATAGTTCTTTAAATTCCAGTTCAAATCAGAGGGACATAAAAGTTAATCAGCCGTCTTTGTCCTCATTCATGATGTGCCTGAAAGATAGCATCAACAATTCCCCAAACTCTGTGTCTCTGCCTTTTCTCTGTGGTGAAAACGGTGTTTTCTTTTTTTCTTAGAATATGAATTGGCATTTAATCGGAAATTAAAACAAAAAAAGGGAGAGATCGCTCTCTCCCTTTTTGGTTTTACATTGAGCTTTTGCTCAAATTATTTATCGACGGTGCGGTCACCGGTAAAAAATTCTTCGAGGTCAGCACCGATCCCTTTAAAGGTCGTCTCGACATCATGGAAAAAGTCATTCGCCTTTCCAGAAGCCGGTTTTTCGGAGGAATAACTGACCACGGTTCCATCGACATCATTCAGATTAAGCACTCCAACATAATGGGAGTTTGCATACAACCGAATCTGCCAGGTCGGCATGACGTTCGACGAAAAGCGTCTCAATTCCATTTTCACAGAATCAAAGCTTTTGCCATGTTGACTTGCATATTCGGAGGCTCTTTGGAGGGCTTGTTCCGTACTGACCTTACTTTGAGAAGGATCAAAGATAAAAGAGTCATTCGATTTCGGTTTAAACTCTTTGCTTTTGACTTCATCCAATCGACCGTTTACGACGATGACCATTTTGGCATCTTTCGTGGAAGTGGGATCATAAAAGTAGAACGCCCATCGATTCAACGATGACACGGGCCCCTCGGCCTTAATCCAAAACAATTTGTTTTGATAAGCGGGATCAACGGCCTTTTGTGCAATTTTAAAATTATCGCCACCAATTTCTTGTCCAAAAATTCCACCCCACAAAGGGCTGACGGCACTTAATCCGATTACTCCCAAAAGCATCATTAACTTAAATTGAATCCTACTTTTCATCGCATTTCCTTTTGTTTAATTCCTCTTTTACTTAGAAATACTCGTGCCAATTCATGAGAATCGAGTTTCATCCTCTTGGAACCGTCTCATTGAATTCCGTTTTGTTTCTGAGAAGCATGCACGATGCTCTTTGAGGTCATGCAACTTGCACGAAATTGCGGATCGAAAAACGACGCCTTTTAAGAGTATAGAGGGAAAAGGAGAATAAATTTCTTAGGCACAACTCCTGCAAGTGATCTTTCAAGATCAATCATCCATTGATTTTAAAAACTAACATTACAAAGGAACTATTATGAGATTAGCAGGATTTATCCTTATCGGCATCGGAGTCATCGCATTTATTTATAAAGGAATCACTTTTTCTCACACTGAAAAAGATGCGCAAATCGGACCCGTTGCCATTACTCATGAAGAGAAAAATACTCTTCCTATCTCTCCGATTGTGGGCGTCATTTGCTTGGCTGCCGGCGTCGGACTGATTACGACGAACAAAAATTAATCGAAGAGTCGATATCATGAATCCGCAACTGCCTGAAAACGATCCCCACCTTCAGTCCAATGCACAAGGAAAGATTTCCTTACTGCTTCTTTGGTTGATCGGCATTCCGGTTCCTATTCTCGCACTGATCTTTTTATTTCGCGGCTGTTCTTCATAAAGATTACAGCACCGAAGTCACAATATAGACTTTTCATTCGAGTATTTTTGTTTTGAAAACCTATCATTGTATCTGCGGTCAGCTCATCTTTTTTGATAATACTCAATGCGTTCAATGTCAACAGGAGTTGGGATTTATTCCCAACTCCTTAACGCTTGGAACGATTACTCCTACCATCGAGAACCTCTGGTGTGTCTCCTCTTCGTTGCAAGACTCTCTTCTTTATAAGAAATGTCTTAATTTTTTAGAGCATCAAAATTGCAACTGGATGATCCCCTCCACCAGTCCGGAAGAATACTGCCTTTCGTGTCGACTCAATGACGTCATT
>JAZKBH010000098.1:5153-17241 GCA_040388725.1 Verrucomicrobiota bacterium | reverse complement strand
TACGAAGAACGTGCATGGGATGGATCTGAAGATCGGTTGTTTGATCTCCAGGAGAAATTTAACACATATCTCTCTTTTGCTTTAGATGGGGAGATGGCGGAGTCGTATCCGCAATACAATGGAAAGAAGATTCGGATCCAGTTGAACTGTTTCTATTCGCCGGATACGGCTGCCTTTGAGTTTTTAGACCAAGTCAAAGCGGCTTTACCCGAAGGCTTTTCATTTGCCATTTGCATTCCCGATCCCGCTCAATCGACGGGAGAATGTGGTTCGGGGTCTTGCGGTTGTAAGGGGTAATCATGGAAGGTGCCAAGCTTCAGTTTTTAGGATCGGGAACTTCTCTGTGGATCCGAAAGATAAAAGGTTTCGGTGTAGTGTTTGGATTAAAACCGAAAACTCCTCGATTTTAATTGATACGACTCCCGACTTTCGAGCGCAGGCCCTTCGAGCGGGAATTAAAAAAGTAGATGGAGTTCTTTATACGCATGCGCATGCGGATCATGTGCTCGGCTTGGATGATCTGAGATGTTATTGCGAACGTGAAAACAAGCCGATGCCGATTTATTCGCATCCAGAGACCTTAAAGCAAATACAGTCGATTTTTGGATATGCCTTTTATCCCGTGGTTCGGGTGAGTACCTATGTCCAAGTGGATCCTATTCCGGTGGAAGGTCCTTTTGAGTTGGGAGGATGGAAGATCACCCCCTTAAAAGTAGAACATGGCAGTATTCAGACGTATGGATTTCTTTTTGAAAGTGAGGGAAGAAAACGACTCGCTTATTTTTCCGATTGTAAGCGAATGCCTGATGAAGTTGTGGCCCAAATTCAGGGATCGGACTATTTGGTGATTGATGGTTTACGTGAAAAACCGCACCCGACGCATCTCTCTCATGAGGAGGCCGTGGCGCTTGCTCATCGCATTGGAGCGAAAAAAACTTATTTGACGCATATTACTCACCATCATTCTCATCAAGACCGAGAAGCGATGTTATCGAAAGAAAAGAATATATCGATTGCCTATGATGGTCTTGAGATCGATTTATGATTTTTGTTTGTCAAAAAAATAGATCGAGTGGCAAACGGTGTTCGGAACAGAAAAATCCTTTTCGTCGCAACACAGTATTCTGGGTTATTTTTTTTCTTGTTTTTGTAGGGTCATTGTGGAGTTCGGATGAGTTAAAAAATCATGCGGTCATCGTTTATAATTCCAATTATCCCGAGAGTGAATCGATTGCCCATGAGTATGCCAAGTTAAGAGGGATTGGAGGAGATCGAGTGATCGGTTTGGAGTGTTCTCAAAATGAAGAGATCTCCCGAAAAGAATTTGAAGAGACTCTTTTGAAGCCGTTAGAGAGAGTTTTTTTGCAAAATAATTGGATCCAGCGTTTTGCGGATCGGGAGCGTTTTGGATCGAAGGTGTTCGAATTAAAAAAATCGGTTCGGAACGAGATATGGGTTTTGGTTCTTATTCATGGGATCCCCTTAAAAATTGCCCATGATCCTCAACTCCAGGATGTGGAGGTTCCTCGTCCTGAGCTCAGTTCCAATGCGGCTGCGGTGGATTCTGAACTCGCTCTTTTTCCGATTTATGGAACACCAAGAACGGGGCCTCTCCGAAATCCTTTTTATCAACCGGATATCGGAAGACGGTACGATGTTTTTGATTCGGATCAGATGATCCTTGTCGGAAGATTGGATGGCCCGACTCCGATGATCGTCAGACGGATGATGAAAGAATCAATTGAAGCCGAGGAAAATCGGTTAGTGGGACGGGCTTGTTTGGATTTAAGGGGGATTAATGATCCCAAAAATCCGTACGCACAAGGAGATCAATGGTTGAAGGACGCGGAGATCTCTTTAAAAAAACACGGTTTTCCCCTCGATAAAGATGTAAAAGCGGAGCTTTTTCCCGATTGGTTGCCTTGGAATCAAATTGGGATTTACTTGGGATGGTACGAAGGAAATGCACAAGGTCCCTTTATGAAGTCCCGGTGTTTTTCGACGGGGGCCATTGCCTATCATATTCATTCGACCAGTGCCTCGACATTAAGGTCATCGACGGCCAATTGGGCGGGCCCTCTTTTAGCATCGGGAGCGACGGCTACGATGGGATGCGTGTATGAACCTTATTTGGATATGACCCCTCATTTGGATATTTTTATGAAAAGACTTTTGGAGGGCTATTCCTTTGGAGAGGCTGCTTATGCTTCCCAAAAGGTCCTCTCCTGGATGACGACGGTCGTGGGAGATCCCTTATATACACCCTTTAAAAAAGCGATCGATGAAGCCATTGGAGTGGCTCAAGAAAACAAAAGTGACCGCTTGCCTTGGTTAGAGATGCAGAGGCGAAAAATTAAAGTGGATCAAAGTCCGGACGTGGATCGAGTCCAGCTTTTGTCGGATATTTCTCCGATTGAAGGGAATCCCTGGGTATTGGAAGAAGCCGGAGATTTTTTAAACGAAAAAAAGGATAGTCTAAATGCGGCATCGCAATTTTATGAAAGGGCTTATAGCCATGCAAGCAGTGGAATCGATCGGGTGAGAATTGGATCTAAAGCGGCCCGAGCGAGCGCCTTATTAGGAAAATGGAATCGGGCCTATGAAATCCTACAGGAATTATCCACGCGTTTTCCGGATGAGTTTTTGAAACGAGGAGGGGTGGTGGCTCTTCAAACGATTTCTGGACGTGCGGATGCTCCTTCTGTTCCTGCATCCTTAGAACCTTACCTCAAAGTCAGTTCAGGAGTGTATGATGGACCCTTTTGAGCCGATTATTTTTTTAGAAAATAATCAACGCATTCGTTCTTTATTTGATTCCTTTTGGGGAATGGAAAGCGTCGTGAATCCTCTTGTAAATTTTAATTCCGAAGAGGCTTTTTGGAAATCGCTTCCAGGCAAAGGGACTCTTTTAATTGTAGATGCGCACGTCCTTACGGGTGATGTCGGAGAATGGATTAAAAAGTTTGAAAAGATGAAGCCTCATTATCGGAATCGAATCATCTTAGTCGTGGAGACGAAAGAAGAGCGGGAGAAGATGCTCGCTCAAGGGGTTTCGCAGGTTCTCAGGCTTCCGTTCCAATGGAGTCAATGGCTTCCGGTGATGAAGAAGATGGGGTTTCGATGGGGTCTTTGGAGTCGATAGAGTCTCAAGGAAGACCAAGAAATTTTTTACCGCAGAGGAAACAGAGGAAGCGAAGGTTTAAAAACGAGAGACTAAAATGTGAGAAAAATGGAGGGGCACAGGCTCTGTTCCTCAGGGGACGGAGAAGGCAGTGGACCACTGCCCCTCCATTTCGAACGCAAAGTCTAGATAAATCGATTCCTAACTCCAGTTTTGATTTCGACCTAAAAGAAATGCCTTTTCCTTGGCGACCTTCGCGCCTTAGCGGTTAATTCTTAAGAAGTCTTGAAGGTGAAAGCTCCCTTTTCAAAATCGACGAGGACTTTTGCATGATCGGGGACTTCTCCGGCGATCAGTTTTTTCGCTAAGCCCGTTTCGACTTCTCGTTGAAGGTAGCGTTTCAAAGGTCTCGCTCCGTAGACAGGGTCATAGGCCTCGTCCGCAATATGATTTTGAGCGGCTTCCGTCAGCGTGAGTTGGATGTTTCGTTCCGCCAAACGTTTGTTGATCTGAACTAACAAGAGGTGAATAATTTTTCCAATTTGCAGTTTGGAGAGCGGTTGGAAAAGAGTGATCTCATCCACGCGATTCAAAAATTCAGGTCGGAATTGCTGACGAAGTTCAGCCATCACTTTTTTTCGCGTCGATTCGGAAATAGAGCCGCCTGTATTCTCCATCAAATGAAGACTTCCGATATTGGAGGTCATAATGATGAGGGTATTTTTAAAATCGATGGTGCGACCTTGGCTATCCGTGAGACGTCCATCATCGAGTATCTGAAGGAAGAGATTGAAAACGTCCGGGTGAGCTTTTTCAATTTCATCAAAGAGAACAACGCCATACGGTTTACGTCGGACTGCTTCGGTGAGTTGACCTCCTTCGTCATAACCAATGTATCCCGGAGGGGCTCCGATGAGTCGGGAGACGGCATGCTTCTCCATGTATTCGCTCATGTCGATACGTGTCATGTTGTCTTCGGAATCGAAGAGAGAGGCCGCGAGGGCGCGGGCCAGTTCTGTTTTTCCGACGCCGGTAGGGCCGAGAAAAATGAAAGAGCCAATCGGTTTTTTTGGGTCTTTTAAGCCCGATCGAGCACGGAGCACGGCATCCGCGACGGCTTGAACGGCTTCTTCTTGTCCGATCACGCGTTCATGAAGGATGGGTTCCAGGCGTAATAACTTTTCTTTTTCTCCTTCGAGAAGTCGATTCACGGGGATCCCCGTCCAACGTGCGACAATCTCCGCGATTTCATTCGCGGTGACTTCTTCCTGAATAAGTTCTCCATGAGTCGGATTTTTAGCCGCAGAAGATTCTTTATCCTGAAGTTTCTTTTCGAGTTCAGGAAGTTTTCCGTATTTGAGTTCGGCGACTTTATTCAGATCGTATTGACGTTCGGCTTGTTGGATTTCGTTTCGAACGGCTTCGAGCTCTTCGCGGAGTTTGCGAACTTCATTAATCGATTTTTTTTCATTCTCCCATTGGGCTTTTAATTGATCGCGCTTCGATTTGACCTCGGAGAGTTCTTTTTCGAGATCTTGTAGGCGACTTTTGGAAGCAGAGTCTTTTTCTTTCGAAAGACCTTGGCGTTCAATTTGAAGCTGCATGGAACGGCGCTCGAGAGTTTCAAGTTCTTCCGGCATGCTCTCCATTTCGGTTTTGAGCTTGGCAGCGGCTTCATCAATTAAGTCGATTGCTTTATCAGGAAGAAAGCGATCCGAGATATAACGATGCGAAAGTGTTGCGGCAGCAACCAGGGCAGCATCTTGAATGCGTACACCATGGTGGAGTTCATAGCGTTCTGCGAGTCCCCGAAGAATAGAAATGGTATCTTCCACATTCGGTTCATTCACGAGAACCGGTTGGAATCGACGTTCGAGGGCGGCATCTTTTTCGATATATTTGCGATATTCATCGAGTGTCGTGGCGCCGATACAGTGGAGCTCTCCACGGGCAAGCATCGGCTTGAGCATATTGCCGGCATCCATGGCTCCTTCGGCTTTTCCAGCGCCGACCATCGTATGGATTTCATCGATAAAGAGAATGATTTGACCTTCGGACTTAATCACTTCATGAAGAACGGCTTTTAAGCGTTCTTCAAATTCTCCACGAAATTTCGCGCCGGCAATCAGGGCGCTGAGATCCAGTGAGATAATCTTCTTTTGTTTAAGGCTTTCAGGGACGTCACCCGCGATGATTCGTCGTGCGAGTCCTTCGACGATCGCTGTTTTACCGACACCAGGTTCACCGATAAGGACGGGATTATTTTTAGTCCGTCGGGAAAGAACTTGGATGGCGCGTCGAATTTCGGTATCGCGTCCAATGACGGGATCGAGTTTATTTTTACGAGCTAATTCCGTAAGATCTCGTCCATATTTAGAAAGAGATTCGTAGGTCGCTTCGGGATTTTGACTGGTAATTCGTTGACCTCCTCGAATGTCTTGGAGGGCCTTGGTAAAAAGAGTGCGATCGAGTCCCTTTTCTTTAAAAATTTTTGCGGTATCGGGAGAAGTTTTGAGAATCGCGAGAAAGAGATGTTCTGTGCTGATGTACTCGTCTTTCAGTGTTTTGGCTTCGTCTTCTGCGCGAGTCAGGGTCTCCTGAAAAACAGGAGTGACGTAAACGCTGTCATTTCGGGTCGATCCCGAAATTTTAGGAGCGCGTTGAATGCGATCTTGAAAGGTATGAAGAAGGAGCGCGGTCGGGATGCCGGCTTTGGTAAGAAGTTGGGGAATTAATCCTTCTTCCTGTTCAAGAAGGGAAACGACAAGGTGATCGAGATCAACTGCTTGGTGTTGATTGCGGCTCGCAAGGGCTTGCGCGTTAAGGACCGCTTCTTGTGCTTTTTCGGTAAAACGATTCAGATTCATTCTTCATGACCTTCATCATTCGTGCCACTCTTCTATCTCTCTTTCGATCGTTTTAAGTCGTTTGTTTTAAAATAGATGCGAATAATAAATTAAAATCAATTTATTGAGTGAAAGAGTAAAAATGACTCATTCTTAAAAACAAAATACAAAAAGGGACGAAATGACGCTCAATCAAGTGGGATTAGAATCCCACCATTTGGAAAGACGGGCTCCGGGTTGAGCCGGAATCGAGAGGCCTGATTCACAATAATGCGAAGTATCATTAAAAAGAGTAAGTCGGGCTCTCGTCGAATTTTTGAAATCGACAATATTAAGAGCGGCGGGGCTCTGATCCAACGTATCTCGATAGCGTCGCGGGTCGAATCCGAGAAGGGAGCTCAGAAGAAGTCGAATCGTCGCCTTATGAGAAATCACGAGAACATTTTCTCCCTCATGTTGTTGCACAATGGAGAGAAGAGCGGGAAGGGCACGTGCGGTAACGGCAAGTCCACTTTCGCCGCCTGTAGGGGCAAAGGTATAAGGATCTTCATCCCACGCGGTCGCTTCTTCGGGGAAACTGACTTCAACTTCTTTGCGGGTCAATTGTTCCCAGTGACCATGAGAAATTTCGCGGAGATCGGCGCACGGATTCACTTTTAAGCCATGAGGTTTGGCAAGAATTTCAGCAGTCTCAATCGTCCTCGATAAAGGAGAGGCCCAAATCGATGAAATTTTTTCGTTACTCAAGCGCTCGGAGAGACGTCGGACTTGATTTCTTCCATCATCCGAGAGCGGGACATCAGTGGCTCCGGCAAAGCGATCCTCTGCAGTCAAAGTGGTTGCTCCATGTCGAATGAGGAAAATTCGGGTCGGATTCATGAGCTAAACCTTAGATAAAAAGAGGAGAGAAGCGATATTTTTTATGATCTAAATTTTAGGAATGATAAAAGCATGGGGAATTTTTTCATCCAAGGTCGCCAGTTTGGCGTGGTGAGATTCAGCGAGTTTTAAAAGATGGGCATCCGTGGTTTGATTCGCGGATTTGCACCATGATGGAAAATGAAGGGATTGTATAGAATCGGAAATAAATTGGTGACGTGCTCCCAGAAATTGAACTCTTTCATCCAATATTTTAGAAGCCTCAATAATGGAGAGTTCATTGCTGCTTCTATGAACGGAAATTCGGATAAAACCGAGTTGGGTGATGGGAGTGGTAATAAGCTGAGTTGATTTTTCTTTGACCGTTTGAGAAATCCATTGGCGGACTCTTAAAAAATCGGAATGATCTGTCCATCCCCAAGCGATTAACACATTTACATCCAGAATAAACTTCATGGAAAATCCGAGAGTAGTTCGCGGACAGTTTCAGTGTTTAAGGGAGGTGAATGAGGAGCAGAAAGAACTGTCACGCCCGTTAAAGGGCATTTTGAGCGAATGAGTTTTGCTTTGGAGTCCAAGGGGAGAAAGGCCCTTCTTCTGAGGTATTCGGATAGAGTGACATTTTCTTTCTTTGCCTGGGAACGGATCCGGCGGGATTCTTCGTCAGAGACTTTGAATGTGATCGTCTTCATCAGTAATACCGTATTACTTTTTCCAGGTTCGTCAAATTTGAAAGTGGAATGAGAGGTGATTGGTTTTATTCTAGGGAGCGATCGCAGTTTGCGATCACGCAATTGGGCAATACTAACGAATTTTAAGGAAATCTCCTGATTATGTGAAATCATCGGTTATTTTGGGAGACATTGGTGATGTTATTAACGTGATCACAAACTGCGATCGCTCACTCTTAATTAACCCAGATTCTGCATTAGGAATTTAAAATTTGGAGGGACGAGCGCTGCGAGTCCTTGGTATTGAGAGGTAAAAGAAGCACGGACTCTCAGCGCTCGGCCAATTTCTATCCACCAAAAGGTCGAAGGTTTTACGCCGTAAAACCATTCCTAATGCACGAAATGGGATTAAAATTCTAACTTAGGTTAATAAATCACATAGAGGTGAAGGTCAGTTTGGTTATCTGTGTTCGAAGATTGTCAGGCATCATATACAAGGTATTTTAATTTAAATTTTTATGGGTTATCAATGGATTCCGGGTGTTGGACCCAAGCAAGAAGCTTTGATGAGAATGATTGCAAATTCTTCTCGTCCATCCTTTCCAATGGGAGAGGCGTGGTTTATGGGTACAGAACGTAAAATGTATTCGTATTTAATGATGCAGAATCTTGAGGAATTAGAGATAGGAAAGTTGCTTGAGCCCCTAGAGGCAATTGCATCTGGAACGAGTTGCTTTGGATACCATGAAGAGTGGTGCTTATGGTTTGATTACTTGCTTCCTCGTTTGATTCCTATGGCCCTAGATCAAAAGTATTACGTTATTTATGATAATGCCGTTTATGAGTTGCTTGTAACAGCTCTTATTTCACAGTTTCCTTCTGGTATTGGAGAAGAGAAATACAAAGGATTTCGTGAAGATGTATTGAATACTTTAGGGTCTGTGATGATGAGTCCTTTGAGATGGAATGACGGATTAATTATTATGAATCGTATTTTACATCATGCGCCATCAAGTGATGGAGGTGGATGGGGATGGTGGGCAGTGAACGGAGAATTATCGGCGGCTCTTTTCTGTTGTTTAAAATATCTAAATAAATCGGAAATAAGGATGTGGGCTTATTCTGTTTTTTTGATTTCAGATCCACATTGGAGATCTCAGGTTTTGGTTTGGCTTGTAGGTGCGCATGAGGTTTTAAGTTATCCCGGAAAACAGCCTTCAGATTTTAATAAAAAAGTGCCAGTGGGCTGGGCGATGGCTCATTGTCTTAAAGGGAATTACACAGGAAATTTAGAGAATAAAAGTTGCGTTGTTCCTTTTATAAAATGTGAAAATCGAAACGAATTTTTGTCGGCATTATATGAATATATCACTTTGGATGTTTTATTGGATTGGAAAATTTCAATTGAAAAAGTCGAATACTTAGGTTTTGAGTCCCTTCCGATAATTGAAAAGTTAGATCAGCTCTATTCATTTAAAGAAAGGTAACAGTCATGTATATTTCAATGAAATTACCCATTCCTGGTCCCCGCTCTCTCGCTTTGGCTGAAAAACTTCGACGTTACGAATGTCGAAATACCACGTTTGTCTCGTCAGAATTTCCCATTTTTTGGGAGAAGGCTCACGGAGCTCATGTTTGGGATGTCGATGGGAATTGCTATCTCGATTTCACCAGTGGATTTGGCGTCGCGGCTCTCGGTTATACTCCTGAATTTTCAGCCAAAGCCTTAAAAGACCAAGCCTCAATTCTCTCCCATGCGATGGGAGATGTTCACCCGACGGAGTTAAAAGTAAGGCTTTGTGAAAAACTCTCGGCGCTTACTTTCGAATCCTGGCATGCAGGAATCGGCAAAACCATTTTAAGTAACTCCGGTGCGGAAGCTGTTGAAGCCGCATTAAAAACAGCCTGGATCGCGACGGGGAAATCAGGGGTTATCGCTTTTGAAAATAGTTATCATGGGTTGACCTGTGGCGCTTTAACGGTGACCGGACGTGAGGATTTTCGATCTCCCTTTCAATCAGCTTTAGCTTCTTTCTCTACGTTTTTGCCCTTTCCTCGGGAGCAAGATCATTTGGACTCCCTAGAAACAAAAATTAGATCTGAAGTCGCGAAGGGGAAAATTGGAGCGATATTGGTCGAACCGATTTTAGGACGAGGAGGGGAAGTGATTCCTCCGGATGGTTTTTTAAAAATGCTGCGACGTTGTACGGATGATCTCGGAATTCTTTTAATTTTAGATGAAATTTATGTCGGTTGGTATCGAACCGGAAAACGTTTTGCGTGTGATCACGAAGGGGTTGTTCCTGACTTAATTTGTCTTGGAAAAGCCATGACCGGATTTTTTCCGATGGGGGCCTGCGTCGGGAAAGCGGCGATCATGGATCGCTGGCCTGAATCGAATGGAGAAGCCCTACATACGAGTACTTTTTTAGGCAACCCGCTTGGCTGTCGCGTCGCTCTTACGCAATTGGAAGAATTAGAAAAACAATGGGGGACGCTTCAGTTAGAAGAAAAGAGTCGAGCGCTTCAAAAAGGACTTGATGAGTTAGCCCAGCTCAGTCCCTGCATTATTGCGCCTCGAACTCGAGGAATGCTTGGGGCAATTGATTTCGTGGATGCAGAAGGTCGAGCCGATGGTGCACGTGCCGCGAAGGTCATGATTCAAGCGCTTCAATCGGGATTGATCCTTTTAGCAAGTGGCGCTCATGGAAATGTTTTAAGTTTTACTCCTCCTTTCGTTATTTCGGTTGAAGAAATAAAGAGCGGGATTCAAATCTTAAGAAAAATTATCGAAGAAAGTCCGTCGATTTAGAGAAACGCATTTCACTCCAGAGCCAGTAAAAAAAACCACCGAGCTTGATCCCCCATGAAACGGGGTGGAGATAGAAAAACTCAGGGAAGACCACCGCATAGGCCTGACTTGTATTGAGGAGAAGAAGGAGCCATCCCATGGCCCATGGCAGACGGTGAGGATGACGCTTTCCCCATTGATAAACGATCCATCCGGCGATCAGATCCTCAGTGATGACGAGATAAGGACTGAAGAGCAGATAAAGCCATGCTCCCCCCAGTGGAGCTTGGCGGAGATCGATCTTTTTAAAGTAAATGAGTCCTCCTCCCACACCGAGTCCACCGAAGAGAAAAATTTGATTGAGTCGATGAATAGAAATGAGGGAGAGAGACGTTTTTTCGATGGCAAATGCAATCCAGTTGCTTTGAAAAAGAGGGGTAATCGCTTTTGAAAAAGAATCCCCAATGGAGACGACATTGCAGGATCGAATCCAGTCGATATAATCGACGAGCGTTTGAACGCCCCCATGATGGTAGCAAAAAATAAAAGTGATCACGATCGGAGCAAGGAGTGAGCAAAAAAACTCTTTCCATCTTTTTTGAACAATCAAAAGACTCCACGCGAGAATGGCTCCGGGCGGTTTGGAAATAAGGAGCAGAATGGAAAATGAAGTGAAGAGGATTTCGCCCTCTGACGACCGGCAACGGCGACTGCTCATTAAAATTAAAAGACCGGCAAACAAAAGAGCGCTTTGTCCGAAAAAAAATGCAAAATAACCAGCAGAACTGAACGCAATAACAATGGAAAGAAAAGTTCCGCGAAGAGGTGAAAATTGGCGATGGAGTTCGATCGTTGCTTTTAGCCAAATGATGGCTCCGAGGAGATTCCAAAGAAAAAAAGCCGATGGCGCCGAGAGAAAAGAGAGCCATCCCCAAAGTTGAAAACAAGTGGGAAAATAAGAGACAGGCATCACCTCCTGTCGCGTTTCGTGAAGCCAATCTTCGTAAGTCTCTAATTGTCCCGCCGTGGTATAAGGTCTCTCGACAGGATTTTCTTGAAGGGCTTTTGAAAAATGAAAGATGGTACTGAAATCATGCCAAGAGTTTTCCCAGCAAAGAAAGGCATGCGCTTTGCCCAGTCGTGGATCATCAACGGGAGGAATTTGAATCAGAGTCCAAGTGAGAATCAGAGGAAGAATGAGAATGAGGTTATTCCACAAAAAAGGAATGCGTTGAGAAAATCGATTGAAGTTCATTCGAGGAGGGAACGAAGTTCCTGAAGATTGAGCGATTGAAGGACTGCATTATCGTCGGTAAAGGTTTGATCGATCCACTCTTTTTTACGATTCTGCAGTTGAAGGATTTTTTCCTCAATCGTATTTCGAGTCACAATCTTGAGGCTCGTGACGATTTGTTTTTGTCCAATGCGGTGAGCACGTCCAATCGCTTGCGCTTCGACTGCGGGATTCCACCACGGATCAAGAAAGATCACGGTATCGGCTGCGGTCAGGTTAAGTCCTGTTCCTCCTGCCTTGAGGCTGATTAAAAAGAGAGGAATATTGGGGTCAGACTGGAATTTCTCCACTTGTTCCTGGCGATCATCGCTTTGTCCATCGAGGTAACAGTAGCGCACTTGATCTCGATCAAGTCTGGATCGGAAAAGGTGTAGGAGTTTGACGAATTGACTGAAAATCAGAACACGATGTCCTCCATCCATCGATTCTTCCAAGATCTCCTCCAAGGCAAGAAATTTACTGGAAGGAGATTTCCATGTTTTGTCT
>JAZKBH010000098.1:0-5143 GCA_040388725.1 Verrucomicrobiota bacterium | reverse complement strand
ACGAAGTCGAGTGAGGGCGCTGAAGAGAGCAAACCGACTTTTTTCTTCCCCATTTTTGGAAATGGCTTGATCGACCTGTCGACGTGATTCTTCCAAAATGGCATGATAAACCGAGGTTTGTTCAGGCGTGAGATCGCAATAGACGAGTTGCTCAATTTTCTCGGGAAGATCTTTGGCCACTTCCTTTTTCGTTCGTCTTAATACAAAAGGAGAGATCCGATGTCGAAGCCGTTCGAGCGCGGAAAAATCTTCATGTTTGAGAATAGGTGTTTCGTAGCGCTCTTTAAATTCTCGAGCAGGTCCGAGATAGCCTGGCATTAAAAAATCAAAAATAGACCAAAGATCGGCCACGGAATTTTCCATGGGAGTTCCGGTGAGGACAAAGCGATGTTTCGCTTTTAGATCTTTGGCTGAGAGCGCATTTTGGCTTTGACGATTTTTAATGTGTTGCGCTTCATCGAGGAAAAGAAGATCAAATTCAATCGATTGATAAAAATCGATATCACGTCTCAAGAGGGCATAGGAGGTAATAATGAGATCATATTGAGAAACTTTTGAAATGAGGAGGGATCGATCCTCTCCCTCAATGAGTAAGACTTTTAAATGAGGCGCAAATCGATTTGTCTCCGCTTTCCAATTCCAGAGAAGGGAGGTTGGAGCGACCACCAACGTGGGGAAGAGAGCTTGCGACTTCTTCTGATCTCGATGATAGTCAATGAAGGCGAGTGTTTGGATCGTTTTTCCGAGACCCATTTCGTCGGCAAGAATTCCTCCAAATTGGTTCGATTTCAAATAATGTAACCATTGAACGCCTTGAGTTTGATACGGACGAAGAAGAGGACTGAAGGGAGAGGTGAGTTGAATCGGTTTTAATTCCTCAAGGGAGGGAGGAGGAGTCCAGACGGAACGACTGGAAACTTTCCACTGATTTTTCTCAAGAGCGTGGTGAAGCGAGGAAGCGTATTCGTTTCGAATCCGAAATCCTTGAGGATGTGATTCGACTTGGCAATCTCGGATTGTTTCTTGGAACTGCTGAATCAGATCGGTCGGAACCAAGGCGCGTCTTCCATTTTTAAGTGTGAGTTGTGACTCATTTTTTTGAAGAAGTTGTTGAACTTGTGCCGGATCAAGTTTGTTTTTTCCTGTGGAGTCTTGAAATTGAATTTCAACAGAGAGCCATCCATTTTGATTTGGAAAGATGGTGATTTCAGGGGAAATCAATTCGGTGGTTTCAAGAAGTTTTCCGAGGCGTTCGCCGACTTCGACGTGATGCTCTTTTTTCCACTCTGCCAAATGATGAGAGAGAATCTTTTCGATGGCTTTGGGGTCGATGGTTGAAAATTGAGTCGGATCCGACGTCGTTGCCGTTAATCCGAGTCTCAAAATCTCTTTGGTCCATTTTTTTTCAAAATCGGGATCACGCTGAAGATAGTGAAATGGTTTGTCGGGATGAGGAATCCACTCCTCATTTTTTTTAGGATAAAGAGAGTTTTCGGTCAGAGAGCGAAGGATGGAATCATATCGAACCTGCGCCTGAAGTTGGAGTCCTCGAAATCCTCCTTCGATTTGAATGAGAAGCTGAGGGGTCGGAGGAACCAATGTCAACGCATCCATCGGAATTTGGACATCGGTAAAAGACTCCATTCGAGGAAGATCGTAGAATAAAAAGGGACCGATTTTTTCACGACTGAGCTGACAAAAGGAATTGGAATGTTGTCGATAGGGCTCGATCAAAGTCGGTTGAAAGAGAATTTTTTCTTTTTCCTGATACCAGTATCCCTCTTGGCAACGGACAAGAAGAGGGAAAGGAGAATAGGTTTTAAATGAAAGACTGAGATCTCCGGTCGGAGTAAATTTTCCGGTAATCTGGTGTCGATGAGAGGACGCTCCCAGCATGAATTTCTGATTTTGAAAATGAAGGGGTTTCTTTTCAGAGCATCTCAAAAGAAAAGGCATCAGATGAGAGTGAGGAATGAGCGCTCTCGATTTATGTTGAGGATCCCGATAATTCGCGAGCCAATCGAGCCAATCCCGATCCTCGGATGAAATACGAAAAGCCTGAGCCTGAGAGGGAAGCAAATGAAGTGGAATCGATTGAGACGAAGACGAGGATGCTCCTGCGCGAAGCTCAATAGGGAAGGGATTCAGAGAAAATTGTTTTTCAATCGGATGAAGAAGGTGGAGTTCCAACGTCCAGTCGCTCTCCTCATCGGTTGCTTTGACAGGAACCCAAGGATTGAGTATCGGAAGGGGCTCTTCAACCTCAGGAGGCGCTTCCGGGACTACTTCTTTTCGGAAACTTTCCATTTTTTCAAAGTGAAGAGCCGCAGCAACGCTATGAGGACAAATAAGTCCTGTTTGGCGAGAGGAAGGACAGTCGCAAAGATTTAAAACATCAGTCGAACTATTGCCGATCTTGAGGCGTGGTTTCCATTTTTTTCCTTTATCGAGGACAATTCCTGTCAGAAAATTATTTTCAAATTTGACCTGTCCCGCCGCGCCTTGAGTAAAAAGCCGTTTTCCCTCATCGAAGGTTTTCCACCCTGCGATTTCGAGAAGCCATTTGGAAGTAATCATGAAAATGGAGAAGGGATTTAATTAAAAACCGTATTTAGAATCGGAGGTCATCTGCGTCAATCTGCGGATAATCTTTGTGTGAGGAAGTTCTACGGATTCTTTGCTCCGCCATTCCAGACGACGTACCAAACTCCATCTTTTCCTTGAGAGAGCGAAATCCCCATGCACCGGATTTTAGGTTGGAGAAGATTTTTTTGATGGACGGGACTATGAAGCCAGCGTTGAAGAACAAATGAGGGATCATTTCCACGATCCGAATTGTGAAGATTTTCACTCAAAAATCCAAAAGATTCTGTTTTTAGAAAATCATAGAGGCTGGAAGAAGAACGGTGATACGCTTTTTGTTCTTGAGCGAGATGAAGCGACCATTCTTGGGAGAGTGCGGTTAGTTTGGGTTCAATCGTGAGGGCTGGCACTCCCTCTGTCGCGCGGACTTCGTTGAGTTTCAAAAGAAATTGAGACTCAAACTCCTCTTTCGTTTGAGATAAAAGATAGGGAGGAATCCCTAGAAAAGGCAGCAGAACTAAGGCGAGGGAAAGTTTGGAGAGAGTAATCATAAGTTCTTATTAAGGAAAATTTGCCAGCTTCAAACAAAAATTCATTTGAAAAAACATCAACTCGTAGGATTGTAAGATCGGTAGTAGGAATGGCACGGTTGATGCTTTTTCCTAACGGAGTGTAAGACCATAACGGATCTTACCAGTAAGATTAAAAGGAGAATGTTTATGATGAAGACAGTACTCTACGATCAAACCTCGCCCCTTAAAATCTCCAACCGAGCGATGGACCATCGCTCGAAGAAAAATCAACAACATCGATATGAAAGAAGAAAGTGCCGGCAATATTACCGCATGCACTGGACTCAAGAAGTCGATGATGAATGATTTTTAAATCGGGAGCCGAGTGTTTTCTTAGATTCCTCGGCTCTCGCTTCATTGATTTTCCTCAAGAAATAGATGGCTAGAGTGGGAGGGACGAGATCCTTCGAGTCCAGCATGTGGGATCATCTTTAATGCAGGAATGGACGAAGGAACTTGGAAAGAGAATGGCATCTCTGAAGACGGGATTCGGAATAAGAATCCATGCCAGCATGAAGCCATGAGAGCTCTTGGCTGTACAATTCTTTCTTGGTGTCGAACGCTGGACTCTCCCGCACGTGCGGGATCGTCCCTCCCGTTTTTATGGGCAAAACTCAATCGAAATGCTCGGGGGATATAAGGAGCGTTAAGGTAACTCCGTCCCCTTCGTCATTCTGACCCAATGAAATAAATATTGTTGGGCATATCCCGCATAGGGGCCGAAATGGTGATCGGCAAACTCTTGAAGTTTGACTCGAGTCAATTTTCGTCTTTTGGTGAGATAGAGTCTCTTTAGAATTCTTTCGATCCAGACATCGATCGGAACGACCTCAAGTCGATGATAGGCATAAAGTAAAATGCAGTTGGCGACTTTTTCGCCAACGCCTCTCAGCTTCATAAGTTCGATTCGCGCCTCCGTCGTGCTGAGACGATGAATTTGATCGAGGGAGATTTCCTCTTCGTGAATAGCTCTTGCCGTGCGGAGAAGATGAGGTGCTCGAAATCCAAGCCCACACGCTCGGATCGCAGACTCGTCGGAATTTGCGATTTCTTGAGGGGTCGGGAACTGAAATTGATTTGAACTCCATTTTTTTCCAATTTGGATTCGAAGCTGATCATTCATTTGTTCGATATGACGAACCTGTTTCATTGCCGAGCAGATAAACATGCAGGTCGTTTCCCACGGATCACTTTTAAGAATTCGAATCCCCGGGCAAAAATCAATACTTCTTTGGATCCAGGGATCGTTTTCAGGAAAAGACTGCCGTATTTGCTGAATCGGTTCATGAATCTGAAGGAAGTCCTCAATGAAAGATGCTTGAACTCCTGCTTCCGACTCACATCGGATGATCTCTTTATTTTGAGAAAGAAGGCAGGGGGTTTGGTGGATCCATCCGTGCCAGGTTTGACCCTGCGGTCGCCAGCAAAAGGATTGTCCGCTGCGAAGTGTGGCCGCGAGATCGTAATTCGAGACCTTCCATTCCAAGGTTTGACGGACGGCATTTTGTTGCTTAATCATAATCTAAGTGAAGAGGATAGATTGCACGATTACGACGAAAGTCATGATTTATTTATGGATAATGATAGGAATACTGGTCGCCCAGAATTCTCCTAACTCCATTCCTGTCGCTCAAGCGGTCCGAGCTCTTCCGGTGGAATCGATCGCCGAAAGAGGGTATGATGGCAAATCGGAAGATCCCATGCAGCCCGTTTCCGTCTCGATTCTCTCGCCAAAACCACTCGAGGTGATTCCGATCAATGAAGTGGATTTCTTTTTCCAAGTTCAAAACTACACCTTGGCTTCTTATGGGAATCGCCTTCATGTGATTTTAGATAATCAATCCCCTCTTGTTGTTGATCAACTCAAGCGCCCTTTAACATTCAAAGATCTTCCTGCGGGAGGGCATACGCTGCGCGTTTATGCGGTGAAACCTGATGGACGCATGATTGCGGATCCTCAAGCGTTTTCCATGATCTATTTTTATGTG
>JAZKBH010000097.1:16779-30030 GCA_040388725.1 Verrucomicrobiota bacterium | reverse complement strand
GATAAAAGTCTCTTAAGGTTCCGATCACCATCAGGATTAAGGAGATTCGGACCTGAGTCATTAAAAGCGGAAGTTCAATGTAGAGGAACTTTTGAAAGCTACTGACTCCGTCTAAATCCGCGGCTTCGTAGACTTCGGTTCCGATGCTTTGGAGTCCGGTTAAGTAGATTAAGACTCCAATCGCTCCAATCCACGGAAAGCCCCAAAGAATTAAAGAAGGGATAATCAGTTCAGGGGTACTGAGCCATGCGATGGGGATTCCCGCCTGGAAGATCCCTCCCCAGTGAAAGAGTTGATCCAGGTATATTAAGCATCCTTTAATCCCGGTGATGCTTAAGATTTGATTTAAGACTCCAAGATTCGGATCAAAGAAAAACTTCCAAATAAAAAGCGTGACCATTCCCGGGATAATCATCGGCAGGACCAATAAAACTCGATAACCGTATTGCCACTTGTCACTGGTTAAGCGATGCACCATCACTGCCATAAAGATCGACGGGATCATCTTTACAAAGTTGGCTAAGATTAAGATAAAGACCGTTCCAAAGGAATGGATTAAGACTTGATCGCTCAACGCACGACGAAAGTTTTCAAGGCCAATGTATTGCTTAAAATCGCCTCCTTGCCAGTCAAAGAACGTGTGATAAATCGCGTTAATCGCCGGGTAATAACAAAATAACCCAATCAACGCCAACGACGGCAATATGAAAAGATAAAGCTTCCATTCCCTTAATGCCTTCCCACGCGATATCATCATCGACATATCTACTTTACCCCTTCATAGCCCGCTTCGCGGAGATAGTATTGACTTCGCAAGAGGTCGGTTTCGACCATATTTAAAACTTCGGTCATCTCTTCGGCTTTGGCTTCGAGTTTGGTCTCTTCGGGGTGCAGCTTTAAAAGTTGTTTTAAACCTTCGGTCGAAACTTCGATCCGAAGCGTGTTCCGATATTGGGTTCGAATGTTGCTTCGAAAATCATCGGCAATAGCCCTTCCATAATTCGGTTTCAAGGCTTCAATAAAAGAATCAACTCCTCCGCTCACACTATAGAGTTTATCGAGTGAATTATCGACCACGCGTTTCGTATCTGCCTGCCATGCAAAGTTAAACGCATCCGGGTATCCCTCCAACCTCGGTTGGAAAGGCTTCAGCTCTTCGGGAATGTTCACCCCCCGAATGACGGGCAGCCAACCACTCCGATCGACAAAAATTTGGTTTCCCATTCGTGAGGTCGTAAAGCGTTGAAAGTCGAGCGCCACCTCAAAAGATTTCGAACAACGCGGAATTCCAAATCCGCCCGCGGCTCTTAGATTGGCTTCAGAGACGGGGCCCAAGACATACTTCGAAAATTTTGGCGACTGGGAAGAAGGTATGGGCAGTGGAGCAATCCCGACATGAAAGAGTCCTTTGGTCTCCTGATGGATGCCGCTACTATCCCAGCTTCCACTCGCAATCATCACCGCGCGTTGTTGGACAAAATAAAAAGTCGCATCTTCTCTCTGCAGCTGGAGAAAGCCTGGTTGCATATTGCGTCCCATCTCATGCATCAGCTGAAGTCCTGAACGAATTTCAGGGGCCTCTAAAGTCCACGCTTTGTTCCAGTAATCGGTCGCCAGTCCTCCCGACCACTCGGGACGAAGGGAATAGAAAGCACTCGGTGAAAAAATCATCTTCTGCATCTGTGTTGAAAACAGCGGCGTCAACATCATGCGTGCATTGTACTGAGACCCGGCGATCGGAATGATCGCGCTTCCTGTTTTTTGCGAGTAATCGCGAATTTGATCACAGAGCCGAATAAACGCTTCGTAATCGTTCGGAGGCGCATCGAGTCCGGATATTTTTTTGAGAAGCTCCTGATTATAAAAAAGCCGGACGACATGCATTGCATTGGATGCCGAGTAGTACTCCAAAAGATTCTGATTATACGATCCTTGCATTCCATCGAGATAGGTGTCACGCCATGCTATTTTTTCTAAATCGGTTCCTTGATTATACGGATTCGGCTCGTTCACATATGTGGTGAGAGGAACAAAATAACGAGCGAGTCGTTCGTCATTCATTCCTTGCCCAATCCAAATCAAATCGGGAGCCGTTTCACCAATCAATTGAGTGATCAGCCAATTGGTATAAACTTTTTCAGGAACCGGCTCTTGGATCACCCGAACATTCGGATGCATTTTCATGTACTCTTGAGTTAAGAGATCGAAGGCTTCGCGAACTCCCGCCTCCAATTGCCAGTGCGAAAATCGGATTGTCGTGATATTCGAATGAGTCTCTTGCCTGGAGCGCGAGAACATTCGATAGGCTGAAATTAAAAAACAAACACCAATGAGCGTAAAACCGATGGCATTGAATATCCGGTTCAATTTCATTTTTGAACTCCTGATTGAAGTTCAGCCGACAACGTTTGAACGGCGTAAGTCCTGGAATCTCGGGGAAATTCACCGATGAATTTTTTGAAATACGTTTGAGCAATCTCCTTTTTCCCTAACTCTCTTGCCAGCATCCCGATCCGAATTTCCGTATCCGCGCGACTCGTGCTTCGACGAATCCCTGCTTGCTCGGCGATGACGAAATGCTCCAACGCCTTCTCCTTACTTCCTCCAAAACGAATGATATAATCACCCACTAAAAGATGATAACAAACAAGGGCATTGTTTCCTTTCACGAGAGAAGAAAATCCCTCCACCTCCGCAAGACGTTGGCGGGCCTGATCTCGAGTGAGTCCTGAATAGAGTCGGATTAAAGAAAGCTTCACCACGGCTTGAGAGGCCTCAGGACTTTCCGGAAAATCATGGAGGAGTTCTCTATAAATTTTTTCAGCTAACACGGGATCCGGACTGGCTTGATGAATCTGTGCGATTCGTCCTAAGTAATACTTGGATGAAATTCCAATCTCATCATCCTTCTTCGCTTCAATCAGATTTCTTAAAATCCCTGCCGACTGTTGGATATTCGCTTCTGTCTTCGGCTGCGTATTCAGTAAGAGAATCGCTTGGGCGTAATCCCGATTCCGACCTTCTTCCGTGCTTCGACTCACCACCCGTTGCGCATCATTGAATAAAAACAAAGAGGCCTTGGTCCATGCCTCTTCCAGATCGCTACAAAGTGCGAAAGCAGGGAAAATTCCCAGTATCAACACGATTTGGAGACGATTTCTAAAACTCATGAGGACCTTGGTAGAGAGAACGGCAGGATCATCGCTCTTTTATTTTTCGAAGTCGATCGTTTTCAGAAAGGCGCGAGCAATCACCATATGACCGACGGTCTCGGGATGAATTCGATCCCACGCTAAAGCGGAGGAATGCATTGATTTTAACACGTGATCAAAAGCCGCCTGCGTATCGACACACGGAAGATCAAACTTCTTTGCAATTTTTTTAACCGATGCCCCATAGAGATCCATCATGGTCCGCATCGGATCGCCGTGATTATTTTCGATGAAAAAGGGAGTCATCAACACCGCCCCTTTAACCTTCGGCAAAGTTTTATTCAATAAATCGGTCAACGTTTTTTCGTATTCCGGAAGAGGAACATGACGTTCCGGCATCTGAGGTGAATGAAAAGTACGCCAAACATCATTAATCCCGATCATAATAGAAACCCAATCAGGCTTGAGATCGAGGACATCCGTTTGCCAACGCGCTTTTAAATCCCGAACCGTATTTGCAGAAATCCCCATATTCACGACGCGAATGCGGCGTTCCGGATAAGAGGTTTGGATAAAGGCATTCACCAAACTCACATATCCTTTTCCATACCCTTCCATACGTCCTTCGCCAATGGGACGCACTCTTTCACAGTCGGTAATGGAATCCCCTATCATTAATAGCTTTTGCTTCGCTTGAATTTTCATTTTTGATTTGATCCTTAAAAACTTCTACTCACTTCATCCTTTAGACGTCGACTCAATCCTATCACTAGGCGAGAACGGCTTTCATGATGGCATTGATTTCCGCAGGGACCGTTTGGGGAGTCGTTCCCCCATTTTTAATCGCTGCATCCGGATCTTTTAAGCCATGTCCTGTTAAAGTAATCGTCACTTTGCTTCCGGCGGGAATAAGACCCGCGCGGTGAACTTTAATTAAACCGGCAATCCCTGCCACGGAAGCGGGCTCGGCAAAAATACCTTCGCTTTTGGCAACGAGGCGATAGGCGTCTAAAATTTCTTCATCAGTCACTTTATCGACTCGACCGGAAGACTCCTGAACCGCCTGCTTTGCCCCCTCCCAACTTGCAGGATTTCCAATGCGAATGGCGGTCGCCACGGTTTGAGGATCGGCGATGATTCGATTCTCCACAATCGGGGCAGCTCCGGCCGCCTGGTAACCCATCATTTTCGGAAGACGGGTCGTGACTTTATCTTTAAAATATTCACGAAAACCACGCCAATAGGCCGTGATATTTCCGGCATTTCCGACGGGAAGAAAATGAAAATCGGGAGCGTCACCTAAAAAATCACAGATCTCAAAAGCCGCTGTTTTTTGACCTTCGATTCGAACAGGATTAATCGAATTCACGATCTCCACGCTCGACTCATTCCCCATCTGACGAACCAAATTCAAGGCGTCATCAAAGTTTCCTTCGATCGCTAAAATTTGCGCTCCATACATAATCGCCTGCGCTAATTTTCCCATCGCGATATTTTTATTGGGGAGAATCACCGCACATTTCATCCCCGCACGCGCGGCATAGGCTGCTGCCGCCGCCGAGGTGTTTCCGGTACTCGCACAAACCGCGATTTGAGCTCCCCGTTCTTTTGCCTTTGAGATGGCGAGAGTCATCCCTCGATCTTTAAAGGAACAGGTCGGATTTAACGCTTCATACTTCAGAAAAATCCGAAACTCGGCGCCGATCGCTTTCGCTAAATTGGGCACTTCCATTAAAGGAGTTTGCCCTTCATAGAGCGAAACCACCGGGGTCTTTTCGCTTACCGGGAGTCGGCTCCGATAATGTTCAATAATCCCTCGCCATTGCATAAACTTTTATTCCTTCTCTTCACCGCATTTAGCCGTGAATTTAATTTACTTGATTATAAAGTAATTCACTTTTCTGAGGATGCAACCTTTTTATTGAGGACCGATTTTAGACACCCCAAAAGAACCAAAAAAAGACATTTTCACCGCGGTAAAAATGCCTTTGGTTTTTTCCTGCTTTTCCTATTTAAATGGTATTTTTTCTAGTTTTTTAGATCCTGGTCAAAAAATCCATGTGAATGCACATTTCATCCATTCTAAGATCGAGCTCTCATGATAAAATCCATCTCATCATGACCAAGAGAATCCTCCCGCCCAAAGATCGTTTTCAATTCCCAAAAAACTTCGTCTGGGGAACAGCCACGGCTTCTGCCCAAATTGAAGGGGCTGCTTTTGAAGACGGAAAATGTCCCTCGATCTGGGATACCTTCGCCCGTCAACCCGGTAAAGTCGCTCAAGGTCAAAACCTCGATGTCGCCTGCGACCATTATCACAAGTTCCGATCCGATTTTAAATTGATGAAATCTCTAGGGATTAAAAATTATCGATTCTCTTTCTCTTGGTGCCGGCTTTTTCCCGAAAACAATCAGACCCCGAATCCGAAAGGGGTTCGATTCTATCGTCATCTGATCGAAGCGATGCTTGAAAATGGAATCACTCCCTGGGCGACGATGTATCACTGGGATCTTCCTCAATATTTTCAGGATCAAGGAGGATGGCTTACTCGAAAAATGCCAGAAGCCTTCGCTCCCTATGTAAATTTTCTAGTTCAAACCTACGGGGACCTCGTCAAAAACTGGTTCACCTTAAATGAAGTCTCTTGTTTTATCGGTGGATCGTATTCTCCAGAAGGCGTCCAAGCGCCGGGACTTTCCAAATCTCCCGCAGAAGTAAATCAAGCGACTCACTATGCCCTTTTGGCGCACGGTTACGGAGTTCGAGCCGTTCGGGAATATGGCCGCAAAGGAAGTAAAGTCGGGATGGCGGAAAACGCTCATACGTTTATCCCAGTCTTAGAAGATGAAGACTCGATTGAGGCTGCCCGGGAAATTTATCAAATCAAAAATGCTTCCATGCTCGGGGCGATGCTCCGAGGCGGTTATGATCGCTACTATCAAAAACTGATCCCCGATCGAAAAGAGAGAGCTCAGGTTGAAAAAGGTGATTTCGCTCTCATGGGAGAAGCCGTCGATTTTGTCGGTATCAATATCTATACCGGCGGTTTTGTGGAGAAAAACTCGAAAGGCAAAGCGGTTGAAATTCCCTTTCCCGCGAATTATCCGCGAGCCGACTCTCCCTGGCTTCGACTCAATCCCCGAGCGCTCTATTGGGGAACACGCTTAGCTCAAGACTGTTATGGAGCGAAAGCGATCCATATTACGGAAAATGGATTCGGCTACAATGATCCCGATGAAGTCACAGGGACCTACAACGATGTTCATCGTAAAGAATACTATCGTCTTTATCTGGAGCAAGCTCATCGCGCCATTCAAGATGGCGTTCCTCTCCAAGGCTACTTTGCCTGGTCATTTATGGATAACTTCGAGTGGCAAGATGGCTACACCCGTCGCTTCGGAATGATCCATACCGATTATAAAACGCTTAAGAGAACGCCAAAACTCTCGGCCGTTTGGTATTCGAAAGTCATTCACAAAAACGGATTGATCTAAGTAAGTAAACCTCGGCGCAATTTGGAGACATCGACAACTTCTCTCAAAAAGAATGGCATCGATATCAGGATGGGGAGGATGAAGAGAGCAGAATTTTTGTTTTTAAAATAATTAGTTCGTTGATTTTATCCTCCCCATCCTGATATCGATGCAACACTTTGTCTTTGCAACGATCCGTTCACCCAAAGTATTCGAAAATCCGATCCAAGCCTCGCTCTGGACGTTGCACTAAAAACGTCTGACAGCCGAGCGCTTTGGGTGCTTCGTCATCATTGATCGGATCGTCGCCGATGACTAAACATTCTTCCGGCCGGACCCCCATTCCTTCGAAAACCTTTTGGTAAAAGAGAGGGTTCGGTTTCTCAAATCCTTGTTCCGCACTAATCCACCGTCTCTCAAAATAGGCATCGATCTTCATTCCTGTTAAGATCGGATTTAATCGAGAATCCCAATTCGAGAGCACCGCTTGTCGCAATCCTCGGGCCTTGAAAAAATCTAAAGCAGGAAGGACATCTGAAAATAATTCCCACCATTCCGGATTTTCAAAACCGGTATAGAGCGTCTCAAAAAAATGATGAAATTTCGAATCGCCTTGATGTTCCGGAGTACACAATTGCACCAATTCTTTCCACCAACCGCGATCATCTCCATTTTGAGGAATCGAGGCCTCCGGTCGCGGCTTCAAAGAGACAAAAGCTTTTTTAAACCGACGATGAGATTCCTCAGGATCTAAGGTATAGCCAAATGATTTTCCGACTTCGGAATAATACTCTCCGACTTTTCGACGAGTCCTGACTAACGTTCCTCCTGCATCCCAAAGCACAACTTGAATGGAAGCCTTCATATTGGATTGATCTCCGTTAAAATCATGAAAGGCCCATTTTGCCACAAAGAGGCGCAAGAAGCACAGAATTCATTTCAAAAAATGCGCCTTTTGTGCCTCTTTGCGGCAAATAGATTTGTTTTCTAAAACGAGATCAACGTTCCATCTTCACACCAAAAACAGCTTCATACCATCGAACCGCAATCAGAGTATGACCTGCGGCTCCGGGATGACATCCGTCCGGAGTCCAGGCAATCTTCGGATTCTTTTCTCGTGCTTCCATCAACGGGGTTCGAACATCCACATAGAGAGCACCTATTTTCTTGGAGAAGGATTCGACATGATTTACGTATTCTCCCAAAAGATCATTTTCTGGAGATTTATTTTGAGAGGTAATCGTGGTCGGACTTACGAGAATAATTTCACGCACTCCTGCTTGTCGCGCCTCATTGCAAAGAATCTCCAAGTGATCCGCATATTCAGGGAGAGAAATATATTTTTGGGTCGCATGATCTTGAAACTTTCTCCACACATCATTCACTCCAATTTTGATCGAGAGGACCGTCGGCTTGATCTCTAAACAATCTTCCTTCCAACGCTGACGAAGCTCGAACGTCCGATTCCCACTAATACCTCGATTGACGATTTCTAAATTTGATGAGGAATTCCAACTTTGGATAAAACCGGCAATCACCGAGACATAGCCATTTCCGAGTCCATCGGGGGTTCCCCCTCTCCCTGCATCGGTAATGCTATCTCCTTGAAAAAGAATTCGATCTCCAGGACGGATGTAACGAGAATGATTCATAGGGAATGTTTTGAATAGATTTAAAAAACAAGCAAGAGCGTTCCAAACTTATCGGTAAATCGATAATCATTATTCCTTCAATCCCTATTTTGATCGTTTTTGCACTATTTTTAATGAATTTTAAAAAGAATTATGAAAATCGATCTAGTAGTTTAAAGGAAGATGAAAAAATCGATCTTTCCACCGGATTATGAAGAACGCGTGTATGCAGGAGTTTTAGGAAAACGGATTGGAGTCTACTTAGGACGGCCGTTTGAAACGATCTCGAATCGCATCGCATTCCGGATGACTCATCACATGTCGGGCTCCTTGAAGGAGAGTTCTTCCGTTCCAGAGTGAACGGGGAGCAAGAATCGAAAAAGAGGGAGTCATTTTGATAAAATGACACCCCCCCCGTAGACCGTCATTCTCGAAGGCATTTTAAGCTCGAGCCATTTTAGTTCTGCGAGAGAGAAGACCAAAAGCACTGCTCATGAAAATACCGGTCCATAAAATAAATCCTGAAGGTTCAGGAATCGCACTGCTGGTGATTGTAAAATTATCAAAGCGAGATGTGGAATTCGATGTGCCAGGCGCAATAAATAAACCGAAGGCGGTAATATTACCGGTCGGGATCGCGACCACAGATCCAACGGAAAACGGACTCCCTGCATTTACCGTTAACGAGGACCACGTCGCCGTATCGAGGGCAACCGACATCGTTTGGCCTTGAGTTGGAAAAGTGGTGTACGAAGAAACCGTCGGAGTCGCCTGAGCACCAGAAATATACCAACTCCCTCCAATTTGAACGACTGCACTTGCGGAACTCACCGCGGTATCTCCCTCAAACCAACTCAACGTCAATCCACTATAGGTAGACCGATCCACGGTATATTGAGAAGTATAAGCCAGATATTGAGTCCCCGCTCCTTGACCCGTCACAAATCCATAACCCGTTCCCGTATTCGCCGATGTCGGAGCATTCACATTGGCTAAATTTCCGGATGCCCCTGTCGCCGTAAATATGCCGGAAGTCGAGGTCGATGCCGCGGAAGAGGTATCCACAATATTGGGAGAGGCGGTCGTCGAGGTATAAGAATTCCACCCCACCGTCGCCCCGTTTAAACTCACGTATCCACTATTGGATCCGAAATTATTCAAGTAAATCGTTGCCGCCGACGCCTGGATGCATCCCAGAAGGGAAAGACCGAAGAGAAGTCCACCTGAGATTTTCAACATGTTTAAGATTTCCTTTTTCATCATATCGATATAATACATATTTTTTACTTATTGTCAAAAATCTTTATTAAATGATAAAAATAGTGTATTTTTTTTGACTTCGAAAATTAGTTGAGATATCTTTCTTTTAAACTCCTTAAGGAATTCAATTATTCGCTTTTTTTATGAATACTCCCTCTCCTCAAACCTCGCTTCCCTCTCATGTCGATGTGCTTATCATCGGAGGAGGAATTATCGGCGCGGCGACCGCCTATGAGCTTTCACAGCGTGGAAAATCGGTTGTTCTCGTCGATAAAGGGGAAATCGGGCATGGATGTTCCTATGGAAATGCGGGATGGATCGTCCCGTGTGGTGCTCATCCCCTTCCGATGCCCGGAATGATTCTGAAATCGATCGGGTGGCTTTTGGATCCCACGAGCCCTCTTTACATCAAGCCGCGCCTAAGCCCTTCGCTCGCCTCGTGGCTCATTCGGTTTCTTCTTTCCACTAACCAACGACTGATGAAGCAGTCCGTTACGGCGTTGACGGAGTTGGCGACCTATAGTCTCGAAAGTTTTAAAAAAATGGAGGCGGATTATCCCGGCTCCCTTTCCTTTCATCAAAAAGGCTATCTCCGACTCGCCGGTACAGAGGAAGGTCTCCGCGCAGCGCTTCACGACCGAAATTTAGCCACCGAGCAAGGTATCCGATCCCAGGGACTCACCGCCGAAGAAGTGCATGCCCTCGAGCCCCATCTTAAAAAGGGTGCTTTTGTCGGAGGAGTTTATTATCCCGATGAAGCGCATGTGGAGCCTCTCGCTGCGGTCAAGACCCTGATTCAAGCCGCTCAAGAACGAGGTACAATAATTCTCCCCCATACCGAAGTCTTTGATTTCGTGAAGCAAGGCAATCGCATTGAAAAAGTAAGAACCACTCGCGGCGATATTACTGCCACCGAGGTGATTCTCGCCACCGGCACCTGGTCTGAAAAAATGTCGAGACGGTTAGGATCACGAATCCCCATTCTCGGAGGGAAAGGGTACGCAATCACCGTCAAGAAAATTTCCCCCTCCCCTCAGATTCCGATCATGTTTATCGACCGAAAAATTGCGATCACTCCTCGCGACGAGAGTATTCGCCTGGCAGGAACCATGGAAATCGTGGATGACGATGAGTCGATTACCACGCATCGAGTTGAAACCATTCTCCGAGGCGCACGAGAACTTCTCCATCTTCCCGAAAAACCAGAAATTATAGAAGTCTGGCGCGGGTTACGACCTTGTACTCCCGATGGAGTTCCGGTGATTGGACGATCTCCCCGATATCACAATCTGATCATTGCGGCCGGCCATCAAGGCGTAGGACTCTTAACCGCTCCAGGAACAGGAAGACTCGTTGCCGATCTTGTTTGTCATGAAAAACCGCTATTCAACCCTTACCCCTTCCGAGCCAATCGATTCTAAAATTTAACTTAAATTCTTATGAAGACACTCACCCCTCCGACTAACCTCTCTCAGTCCTCCGTCGCTCCTCGTTCGACTTCAGAGATCATTCATTCGTATCAAAAAAACATCATCCCAAATTACGGACGAGTTCCGATCGCTCTTGTTCGAGGAAAAGGATCCTATGTCTGGAATGCCGAAGGAAAACGTTATCTCGATTTTTCTTCAGGGATTGCCGTAAATACCTTAGGTCACTGTCATCCTGCCATCACCAAAGCCATTACTCGACAGGCCAAAAGACTTGTTCATACCTCCAATATTTTCTATACAGAAGGACAAGAGGTGGTTGCAGAACGAATCATTCGTGAAATCGGAGCGGGTAAAAGCTTCTTTTGTAATAGCGGAGCCGAGGCGAATGAAGCTCTCTTTAAATTTGCCCGAAAATTCGGTCATGATTCAGGTCGTTTTGAAATTTTGACGACCCTTCAATCGTTCCACGGAAG
The DNA here is from genome assembly GCA_040388725.1 of Verrucomicrobiota bacterium. GTDB lineage: Bacteria > Verrucomicrobiota > Verrucomicrobiia > Methylacidiphilales > CAMAQI01 > CAMAQI01. The sequence continues at coordinate 18,610 of JAZKBH010000097.1, read as the reverse complement.
AACGATGGCGGGAATTTCCGCCACGGGACAAGATAAAGTCAAAAAAGGCTTTGAACCACTCGTCGAAGGCTTTCGGCACGTTCCTTACAATGATTTAGAGGCGATGCGGCAGGCCATTGGAAAAAAAACGGTCGCGATTCTTATTGAAGGGATTCAGGGCGAAGGCGGAATTATTCCCGCTCATGCCTCTTATCTTCTCGGTCTCCGAAAACTCTGCGATGAACAGGGTCTTTTACTGCTCATGGATGCGGTCCAATGCGGGATGTATCGAACCGGCCAATTTCAAAGTTATCAACGCATTCTGGGTGAACAAACGAAGTCCTTTCTCCCCGACGGCATCTCAATGGCGAAAGGAATTGCCGGAGGACTTCCTATGGGGGCGATTTGGATCCGCCAACCGTATCAAGACCTCTTGGGCGTCGGAAGTCATGGAAGCACTTTTGGAGGAAATCCGTTGGTCTGTGCCGCAGCGATGGCTGTTTTTAAGACGATTGAAAAAGAAAATTTAGCCGAAAATGCGAGCCAACAAGGGACGTGGCTTAAAACCGCATTGCAGGAACTGAAAAGCCCCTTTGTTGAGGAAATCCGAGGACTCGGCCTTATGATCGGGATCGAATTAAAAAAAGAGATTCCGCTTCTTCAAGCCCCCGATAAACCACCTGCCGCTCTTTTTGTGAGAAAACTCCATGAAAAAGGATTAATCACCGTTGTGGCCGGGACTCACACCATTCGCTTTCTCCCTCCTCTCAATATCACGCAAAATCAGTCTGCCGAAGCGATCAAAAAAATGAAGCAGGCGCTCCAAGAACTTCATTAGGCCATTTTTAAATAGCATTCTTGATGAATCTTCCTCCCTCTCTTCAGCTCTCTCAAGCCGATCGAGAATCGATGACCTCACTCTTAATCGAGTGGGCAAATATCAATTCCGGAAGTGAAAATCTAGAGGGATTAAATCGAATGCTCTCGACGTTGGAAAAAGAATTCTGCCGACTTCCGGCCGAAATGAAACGCCTCTCGCTTCCCTCCGTTCGACGCACCGATTCCTCGGGCAATGAGGTCGCTCAACTGCTGGGTGAGGCCCTTCATTTGAAATGTCGACCCACGGCCCCTCTTCAAATTTTGTTCAGCGGTCACATGGATACGGTCTATTCTCAACATCACGCCTTTCAGCGCTGTGAAATTCGAGGAAGTCAGTTGCATGGACCGGGAGTCGCTGACATGAAGGGGGGATTGGTTGTCTTATTGAAATCCCTCGAGATGTTCGAAAAGAGTCCTTTTCACGATCAAATCGGCTGGGAAATTTTAATTTCCTCCGATGAGGAAATTGGCTCTCCGGGAAGTGCCCCTTTTTTAAAGGAAGCCGCGGATCGACATCATCTCGGACTCGTTTTTGAGGCTTCTCTCCCGAATGGAAATTTAGTCAAAAACCGAAAAGGGTCTGGTCATTTTAAAATCAAGGTTGAAGGGAAATCAGCCCATGTCGGCCGCGATTTTTCTCAAGGGAGAAATGCGATTGTTGCTCTCGCGGATTTCACCCTGCGAATTCACCAGCTTAACGGCGAATTCGCAGGAACGATTTTGAATGTCGGGAAAATCAACGGAGGAACGGCGTTAAATGTCGTTCCTCATCATGCCGAGGCTCAATTGAATATTCGAGTCGATCGATTCGAAGAGATCGCGAATATTCAAAATCGAATCCATACGATCATCCAATCGATCGAGAGTCTTCATGAGGTTCAAGTCCAGTGGAGTGGGTCGTTTAATCGACCTCCCAAGGAAATTACTCCTGAGATTGAAAAGGCTGCTAGACTTTCTGGTATGAAACCTGAAG
>JAZKBH010000097.1:0-16769 GCA_040388725.1 Verrucomicrobiota bacterium | reverse complement strand
CTCCTGAGATTGAAACTCTTTTTGAGGAATACCAAAAATGCGCTCAGCAACGAGGCGTGACTCTCGATTGGGAATCCACGGGAGGATGTTGTGATGGAAATAATCTGGCGGCCGCCGGACTCCCTAATCTTGATACCCTAGGAGTTCGAGGAAACTATATTCACAGTGATCGGGAATTTATGTGGATCGAGAGTTTGGCAGAACGAACTGACATTCTTCTTCTTTTTTTAACGAAACTTGCCACTCATCACATCGCATTTCCCATGAAACTTTCCATGGCAAAAATTCCGGCTCCGACCGATTGCTGAAGAACGCCTAAAATCGGAAGCTGAATATGTTTATTCGGAAGACGATCCAACCAACTGGCCGAAGCAACCTCCAAGCGACGAATTAAATCCTGGCTAAACTGATCCTCCCAAGGTTCCCAGACCAAAAGATCAAATTTAAAAATGGAAGCCAAGTTCTTAAGGACGAGACTAAAGTCCTCCAGACCCTGGTGAATTAATTTTTCAACTTCCGGATCACCCGACGCGTAGCAGTTCCAAAGCGTATCCAGATGCTTTTGACGCACCGCAAGCGTACGGGCGGGATCTTTCCATGTGAGTCCGGCGAGTCGACTGGAGATCGAGTCCGGCAAGGCGGTGAGGTGCAAGCATCCTCGATTTCCACAAAAACAGAGATCTCCTTTTGGATTGACCTGATAGTGAGAGATTGTTCGGGCCCATTTTTCGGGCCCTCGATAAAGATGACCTTCTAAGATAATCCCAATCCCCATGCGTTTGGTTATATAGAGAATACTCGCATCATGCGAAAGAGTCGGATTGAGCCATCGTTCGGCTAATGCCGAAACATGCATGTTATTAATCACATGAAGCGGAGCGTCCACGGCTTCTTTTAATTTTGAAAAGAAGAGTCTTGCCCGATTTAAATCAAAAAAATCAGAGGCAGAAATGACCACCGAAGCATCGGCTGAAATATCTCCCATCACCGAAACTCCAATTCCTGCGAGTCGATCCTTCGGAATTTTCTGAAGGAGCTTTTGAATCGATTGAATTACTTTTTCAATTCCCTTTTGAGTATTGAAGTTTTCATCGCGAAATCGAGTCGCCACATGATCCGAGGCCACAATTTCGTAGGCGGGATTCAAAAGAACGATATCAATCTCAAAACCGACTGAAATTCCGAGGCTATAAAATCCACTCGTTCCAATCTTGAGCATTTGCTGCGGCCTTCCTTTTCCAGGAGAGGCAACCCATTCATCGGTGCGAAGGATTCCTGCCTTTAAAAGGCTTCGAATCATGAGCGTCATCGCAGAGGGAGTCAGCTTCATCTCGGCAGCAAGCTGGGCCCGGGAAAGTTGGCGATGCTTTCGAACAATATTCACCGCATCGCGTGTTGTTCGATTCCAATGGAAACGCGGGGAAGAAGATTTTTTCAATGATTTTTCGTTTTTCAGCATTTTCACTTTCGATGCGAAAATGCACCACGGCGTCTCCCGCAACAAGTCAAAAGATCTTGTTTCAATGAAATACCCCAAGGACTTTTGGAGCTCTCCGCTCCCCTCTTTTCTGCTTCTCGGACAAAGCCGTTATTTAAAGCACTTTCAAATATCATGCACATCCAAATTCAATGAGCTATTAGGAATGCCGGGAGGCAGGAAAAACAAAATCCAAAACAGATTTTACCACGGAGGCGCGGAGACACAGAGGAAAACAAAAGACATTGTGTTTTTGGTTTTAAACCCAAAATGCATTTAAACTCCGTGCCTCTGCGCCTCTGTGGTGAAAACTCCTTCTTTGTATTTTTCCGACCTCCCTGCGCTCCTGAGAGATGGAGTTGTTTTTTGAGCTCAATTCATGTGCAGAATATTTAAATTTGCTCTAAACTGAAAACTCCGAAATCGCTGCGGTCACCATGATTTCCACCGCCCATTTGGGATGACGCGCAAGCTTCGCTTCGACCGTTGCACGGGCAGGGGCACATCCCGCCGGAAGCCACTCTTTCCAGGCACGATTCATTTCGTCAAAGGTCGAAATATCGGAAAGCCAAATCTGTGCTTTGAGAATTTGACGCTTATCCACGGCGCATTTTTTGAGAATGCCGTCGATTTGTTCCAGCACCTTTCTTGTCTGATCATAAACGGATGAGGGAACGGGATCGTCCGCCACTTGTCCTGAAAGATAAGCAATTTTCTGATGAATGACCGCATCTGCGATGATTCCTTCTGCACCGATTCTTTGTATAGTCATAAAGTTTTCATCCTTATTCACGAAATCGATTTTTACTTTTGAAACGAGTAAATGGACCCCAATCCTAAAATTTGAGTGATTTCATCTAAAGCCTCTCGTATCTCCTGAAGAAACCGAGGATCGGCAAAATCTTTCTTTCGGAGTACTTCGCGATAATGTCGATTCACCCAATCCACCAGTTGTGGATAATTTTTCGACGTTAAAAACGTGGTCGGGTTTACTCCCTTCTGCTCTTCTTCCGTGAGCGGCACACGTAAACGAAGGCACGCGGGACCGCCCCCATTGGACATGCTTTGACGAAGATCGAGAAAATGAATCTCTTGGATTAAACACTCTGAAGAGGCGAGTAGCTTTTCGAGAAAATTTCGAGCCGATTTAACAGTCTGACATTCGGTCGGAGAAATTAAAACCTTCTCCCCACTTGGAAGCGTCACGAGCTGACTATTAAAAAAATAAGATTGAACCGCTTCTTTTAAACTCATTTTGGAAGAAGAGATCGCTACCGTTCGAAGCGGGATCCCATATATTTTTTTAAATTTTTGGCGAAGTTCTTGTAAAACTTCTTTCGTATTTAAAAATGCCTCCTCGTGATAGAAAAAAAGATCCCCTTCACCCATGGAGATCACGTCATTATGAAAAACGCCCAGATCAATTGCCCGTGGATTTTGCTGAGCCAAAACCAGATGCTCTTTTTCCAAGTGATGGATTCTTGCGAGAGCTTTCACCGATTCCAAAGATTGCCGCGAAGGGAATAAAAGCGGTTTTGGAAAACGTTGCTGAAAACTTTGATGGCCGTAGACGAAATGATGAAGACTCTTCTTTTGAGAATTTCCGGAGAATCGAATTTGATTGGCCGCTCCTTCGTCTGAAAATAAGGATCCAAAAGGAAGAGGCTCATGATGGGTGAAAAACCGGGGATCTGAAAACGTTCTTCTTAAAATTTCTGCCGATGTTGCGGTCTCCAGCGAACGGTGATGCTTACTGTAAAGATTGGCCGGCGTAAAATGGACCTGTTTATCTCTCGTATCCGAGCTCGGTATCACCGTCGCCATATTCGCCGCCCACATACTGGAGGACGAAAAGATCAGCTGAAAAAGCTCGGGCATTTCACGGCTCGCAGAACGAAGAATCTCTTCGTCTCGACCTTTAAATCCGAGCTGACGAAGCGTGGGGAGATGCGGGCGTTCGTGGGGAGGAAAAATTCCCTGAGGAATTCCTAAATCGGCAACAAACTTCATTTTTGCCAATCCTTGCAAGGCCGCTTCTTTCGGATTGGAAGTCTCGGATCTGTTGCGGAAGGAAGCCGTGTTTCCTAAGGAAAGTCCCCCGTAGTGATGCGTCGGTCCCACCAGGCCATCAAAATAGATCTCTTTATTTTTCATCTCAAGACCATGCGAATCCTGGAGACGGGTGTGCCGGCATTTTCATCCGTTCCAATTCGATCGAGGCCACCGGATAAGAACAATAATCCGAGGCTAAATAACCACTCGGCCGATGGTTTCCGCTTAAACCAATTCCCCCAAAGGGTGCTGCACCGCTCGCTCCTGTTAATTGCTGATTCCAATTGATCACCCCGGCGCGAACTCGATTTCGAAATTGCTCATAATTTTCCACCCCATCACTGAAGAGTCCTGCGGCTAATCCGTAAGCCGTACGATTGGCTTCCTCAATTGCCGCGTCAAAATTTTCGACTCGAATGACTTGAAGAAACGGCCCAAAAAATTCGCGATCTTCGCGAGACGCAACCGATGTCACATCGATCAGTCCCGGAGTGATGAACCCACTCCCTTTTTTTAAGGAACGCATTTCTCTCAAAATTTTACCGCCTTGATCTATTAGTTTTTGTTGTTGAGCTAAGAGCTGTTCGACCACTCTCTCGGAAATGACAGGCCCCATAAAAGGTTCGGGAGTGTCGGAATAAACTCCGACTTTAATTTGATCGATCCCTTCTTCTAAAAGCTTTAAAAAATAATCCCCTTCCTCTCCTTTGGGCAAAATAAGTCGTCGCGCACAGGTGCAGCGCTGGCCCGCCGTGATATAGGCCGACTGGATCGTCAAATACGCGGCGGCTTTTAAGTCCGAGACTTGATAAACGACTAAGGGATTATTCCCTCCCATTTCTAATGCAATTATTTTACCTGGATGGTCGTTATAGGATTGAAGAAGCTGAAGACCGACCGAAGAGCTCCCAGTAAAAAATAGGGCATCGACCCCATCATGATGTGAGAGAAGTTGTCCGGTCTTTTTTCCTCCTTGAACCAAATTCAAAACTCCGTCCGGAAGTCCCGACTCTCTCCAAATCTCCACTGTTTTCTGAGCCACCGCGGGTGCGTACTCACTCGCCTTAAACACGATGGTATTTCCCGCCAATAATGCAGGAACAATATGCCCATTCGCCAAATGCCCGGGAAAATTATAAGGCCCAAAGACCGCAGCCACGCCATGAGGACGAAAGCGGGTGATCGAGTTTCCACTTCCAAACGACGCACATCGTTGATGATATGCCTCAATGGAAAGCGCGACTTTTCCGATCATGCTTTGAACCTCGAGGCGAGATTCCCAGAGTGGCTTTCCGACTTCCATCGAAATCCATTGCGCTAAACTTTCGCGATGCTCTTCCAGTTTAAAAGCAAATGCTTTCACTCGATGTTCTCGTTCACTCAAAGGAGTATGAGACCATGTCAAAAATGCTTTTTGGGCAGAAAGAAGGGCGAACTCCACTTCACACTCTGTTGCTTCGGATCCCTCCCACACCAGAGCTCCCGAAGCAGGATCAAAAGATTGAAAAACCTCTCCTTTTCCTTCCTGAAATTTTCCATCAAAAAAATGCGGATGCGCCGTGACCGTCATAGAGACCTTACCAAAAGATTCGATTTTTCCTCGTTCTTCGGAGACTTACTTTTTTGAGACTCAGAAATGTAAGTGATGGAATCCCCGGGTTTAACTTCCAAAAGAGGCTCCAGCGCTTCGGGAAGATCGGCCGTCCCCTCTTCATTGAGATGAACCGAGCCGAGACACGAACGAAAATGGAGGGATCGATTGGAAAGAATCATCCGAGGTGAATCTGGAATCTCTTGAACAAACGCACGAACCTTGACTGTGCGACTTTCACGTATCGTTCGAATCTCTTGCACCACCGCTTTAATCAAGGGCCCCGAATCAAAGATATCGACTTCTCCGCTCTCCACGAATCCTTCATTTTTTAACAAACGCAAAGCGGGCTCGGTATCCGGATGAACTCGTCCGATCACCGCCTGCACCTCGGGAGGAAGAAGCGTGATATAGATCGGATATTTCGGCATCAGATCTTGAATAAAATCTTTATTTCCGAGTCCACTGATAAAGTCGGCGGTATAAAAATCTTTTTGAAAAAAATGACGGCCGACCGATTCCCAAAAAGGAGCGATTCCTTGTTCGTTTTGAAACCCCCGCATTTCGGCAATCACGTGCGTATCAAATCGTTTCGGAAAAGCTCCCATAAAAAGAAAGCGACTCAGGGAGAGAAGCTTTCCAAGTCCAAATTTTCGATATTCGTCGTCGAGAAAAAGACTGCAGACCTCGGAAGGCCCCTTGTACTCTTTCTTCAAATGAAGGACTTGGACCTCTCTCTCCAGATTGAGAGGCGCATGTGAAAAACGTTCGTTTTGGATTTGATAGGAGTACCACGGCTCAAATCCGCCTACACGTCCATGAATTCCCGAGATCCCCACGAGCCGTTTTTTCTTCAGATCCTCCAAAACAAAAAGATAACTCTGATCTCCTGCTTTTTTAATTCTCGGATCAAAAGAGCGTACCGACTCAAAAATCTTACTTTCCAATAATTCCTCATCATTCGGGAGGGAAGTCATTCCTCCCCGAATAGATGCCGCAAGGTTTTTAAGTCCTTCCAGATCATTTTCCCGGATAGGCCGCATGACAAATGAGTTCATAAATTGCCTTTGATTGAAAATTCAATCGATCGCTTATTTAGTAAGCTATTTTTATTATTTAATACAATATCTTTATTAAATAAAAAAGCAAATTGAAAAATGAACGGATCGACTTCAGAGACTGCAATAAATCGACCGATTTCGAGCTAAACGCTCTTAAAATGGGAAAGAATCTTTTCTTTTTGAACAAAAATAAATTTTAAGATTCGAAATTGCCAAAACAGTTGGAATGGGGGAAAAAAGGAAAAAACTCCGTCTAACCGATGAGCGGGCTTCGGAAATAACACCAAAGGACAAAGACACCTTAGAGTTATCGCTATTTTAGGCGTATTTACCTCTTGTTGGGTTTATTATGGATCGTTTCACTCGGGATTTATCGGAGGATATTTGAACACCCTTCTCCGTGGCTCCGTGGTAAAAATTGGATTAAATCCCTTCCCTCCTTCTTAAATCCATGTAGATCCCTTTTCTCCTATGCCACGCTTCTCTTTGTCCAAAAACAACCATCCTTATTTGGAAGTCCGAAATTCTAAAATTCATGGCAAAGGTGTTTACGCAAAAGGACCGATTGCGCCTCGAACCCAAATCATCGAATACACCGGCGAAAAAATTTCGCATGCTGAATCTGATCGACGCGAACTCCTCCGTCAAAAACGAAAAGCCAAAGGGAAACCGTCCGACATCTTCATGTTCGAACTCGACGAAAAATGGTATATTGATGGCACCAAAAACGGGAGCATCGCTCGTTACATTAATCATTCGTGCAATGCCAACTGCACCCCCCGTCTTCGTGACAATCGCATTTGGTATTTTTCCAATCGAACGATCAAAAAAGGCGAAGAGCTCTCCATCGACTACGGCTTCGATTTCGATGTCTGGAGCGAAAACCTCTGTCGCTGTGGCGCCCCTCAATGCATCGGTTTCATTGTCCGCAAAAACATCCGCTGGCGCGTCCTCGCCCAACTCAAACGCGAAAAAAGAATTAAAAAATCGGCATAAAATCCGTCGTTTACCTGCAGATTCACTCTTCTCTCCTAGAATCAATTTGGCCTTCCCTAATCGTTTAAAACGTTAAATTTGCTTATCAGGATAAATATCCCGTCATTTGATCCTTCGATCGGTTCCACGTAGTTTTGTGTAAGAAATAAAACAAGGACACCATGAACTCTATCAAAAAATCAATGATCCTCTTAGGGCTAAGCTCTCTTTTGGCCTCGGCTCAAGTCGTGCTCTTAACGGATAATTTTAATGCGGGAACAGGAACGACCTCGACTTCCGGTGCCGCGATCGGAACGACGGGATGGAAAAATTTCACGGGATCCGAGGCGAAGGAATATAATGTCGCTTCCTCCGGAGACCTCGAAATTCGAAATCAGATCTCCGATGTTGCCACCGATAGTGTGAGTCATGATTTTTCGGCAACCTCCTTGGTTTCGGTGGGAGACTCCATCAGTGTCAGCTTTAAATTTCAGGTCTTCGGAGATACCGCAGGATCGATTAATAACACCAACGCCGGATTCCGCGTTCAATTTGTCGATTCCACACAGGTGGCAAATTCCGGATATGGAATCAATATCGCATCCGGAACAAATACGTCCAATAACTTCATTAAAGGAACCTCGACGATTCCCTCGGGAGCATTGACCTATAACGTGGATGAAACGGTTTTTACGGATGTTGTCTTTACTCTGACGAAAGTCAGTACGGGGATTCAGCTCTCCGGTTCGATTGGAGGAACTTCCTTTAGTAATGCCAATAATCCGATTGATTCGACCTACTCGACCTTTGATCGACTTGTTTTTTCGGTCGCTGCCTTGGAACAAGGAGGAAGAATCGATGATGTGACGGTGACCTCGATTCCGGAACCTTCCACCAAAGGAATGTTAGTGGGTCTTGGCTTCGGTTTTGGATTTTTGACGTTTCTTCAACGTCGATCCAACTTGAGAGCTAGATCGATTCTCTAAGCACAAAGAGTGACTTTCCACGAGATTGCCACTGACCAAAAGAAGAGAGCTTTGTTTGGGAATACCATACTGATGCTGAGATTGAAGTTGATCGACCCAGTTCACGGCGGCAATTCCAGCTTCGATCGATTCTTCTTTGACGCCGGTAAACCATTCTTGCCCGTCACGTTTTGAGTACGAGAGGATCGAGACTTTTTGAGGAATACGAATGGAATTTTTTTCGAGTATTTCACGAACCGACTGCGGATGACTGGTGAGAATAAGATCGGGCTGATTTTTGTGATACCACTTGAGAAAGGCTTCAGCGTCTATCGCATGTGAATGAGTGAAAAGAGGAAGCGTTTTTTGTTGGTGAATATGATGATAGGTCAAATAGGCGGCCGTCCATAAATTCATGAGACGGTGATCGGAATAACTCGTGAACCCAATTTTCTGAAAGCGACCCGGCTGAAGTTGCTCAAGGGCTTGAAAGAGAGATTGGTAATGATTATGCGAAACACGATGAAAATGCGGAGTCATGACAGAATAGCCAAAGGTAACCGTTGCGAGTTTCGAGCAATCGAAGCCCGCCAAATGCAAGGGTTGAATGTAAGGCAGGAGAATCGCTCCATGAATTCCGCGGGCATGAAGCGTTTGAGGCAGCTTGAGATTGGGCGTTTCGGGATTCCATTGGAAATAGTCGATCTTGTAACCGAGATTTTCAGCCTGACGTTGAATTCCTTTCCAATAGCCTTCGTAAACATCGTGAGGCTTCAGTTCAGCGGGAGATTTCCATTGGCCAATGACCGCGATCGTCGACCGAAAAATCGATTTTCCGGTCGATCGCTTTCTCAAGGAGAGAGACCGAAGATCGGGAGAAGGGATATACCCAAGTTCTGCCGCTTTTTTATGAATGCGATCACGGAGTTTCTGGGGGATGCGCGGATTATTTTGCAAAGCCATGCTGATCGTGGCCTGGGAGAGATTCAATTTTTGAGCAAGATCTCGCTGAGTTATCATCTGAGCAAAACTTATTTCATTTTCTTAAAAAGTCGATTCGCTTCCTCTTTAATATGTATCAACGCTTTTGTTTTAACTCATGTTGAATGGGGATTGTTAAAACCCCAAAAAAACCTTAGGCTGACGTTTTCTTTTGAAGAAGGATTGCAAAATGGAATCTAAGAACTCAAAAATTGACGAAATCCCTTCTTCGTTGGACCAAAACATCCCAAATCCTCGGAGTTGGTCCGTGGGAACTCTGACCTATACATTATCCGGGTTAATGGTTTTATTTTTTTGGCTTCTCTGGGGTGATTTCGCCTGGTGTATGAAAGAACGCGCCGCGGTCCCTGTCGCCCAGCTTCTGCTCAAACAACTCAAAGCGTCTGACATGATTGTCGGACTCTTAGTCGGATCACTTCCCTCCGCATTTGGAATGATCATCGGACCGATGATCGGCGTGATGTCCGATCGCCATCGAGGGTCATGGGGCCGACGAATTCCATTTCTGTTGATACCGACCCCTCTCATCGCCCTTTCGATGTCCGGCCTCGCTTTTACCCCCTTTTTCGGAAAACATTTACATGAATTTCTCGGTGCCAGTTCTCCAGGTCTGATGCCTTCAACCATTATTGCCTTTGGATTCTTTTGGTCTCTTTTTGAAATTTCCACCGTGATTTCGAATTCCGTTTTTGGGGGATTGATTAATGATGTCGTTCCTCCAAGCGTCATTGGAAAATTCTTCGGCGTTTTTCGCGCAGTGAGTCTTTTAGCAGGAATTATTTTTAACTATTGGATGATCGGCAAAGCAGAGACCCATTTTATGGAAATCTTTTTGGGACTCGCCGTTTTGTATGCAGGGGGAATTACGGTGATGTGTTTCAAAGTCAAAGAAGGCGATTATCCTTCCGTCGCCACAAGCGCGGAAAGCTCCAAAGGAAAAATAGTCACATCGAACCAATGCTACATGACAGAATGTTATGCCCATCCTTACTATCTTTGGCTCTTTATCGCACTTGCCTTTGGAGCGCTTGCCGCAGGCCCTGTGAATACCTTTAGTGTTTTTTATGCCAAAAGCGTCGGAATGACCGTCGATGAGTACGGAAAATGCGTCGCCTTGACTTACGCCATCTCTCTTTCTCTCGCTTACTTTTTAGGAATGGCCGCCGATCGATTTCATCCTCTTCGAATATCGATTGTCGTCACGGTGCTTTATCTCCTCTTCATGCTATGGGGAGGTATTTTTGCCGTGAATAAAAGCACATTCACGTTTGCCTATATTTCGCATAGTGTTTTGAGTGGCGCCTACCTGACCGGAGCCGCCTCTCTCTTACAGCGGTTGCTGCCAAAAGAAAAATTTGGTCAACTCGCTTCCGCGGCTGGAATTTTTAATGCCTTAAGCTTTACCCTCCTCCCTCCCCTCGTCGGATTTATGCTCGATTTTTCAGGCCATATCTACCGATACACTTTTTTATTCAGCAGCCTCCTTTCCGGTCTCGCTCTCATTTCATTTTTAATGGTCCATCATCAGTTCATGAAATTGGGAGGTCATCAAAACTACTCCCCTCCCGAATAGTTCTGTAGAAAGTCTCGTTATCAGGATAAATTATCCTCCTATTGAGCGCCCCTTCTTTCCTCCGTATCTTATGAGAAGCCAGAAAAGAATAACCCTTTTTCAAAAATGTAGACAATGATCGAGGATCGACTAAATTGAAGTATTAGGCGTCTCCTTTGACTCCGCTTTGAAATGAAATACAGAGGAGTGAGGATTAAACAAAGGCATAAGATGAAATATAGACGTTTGCTTAAAATAAGTTTTTTGGGCGTGTTGTACGCTATTGCCTTCTTCTGCCTCTTCACAATAGATGCCCTTCAAGCGAAAGAAGAGACGATCTATCAACTCCTCGATGCCAACACGGCTCTTGCCGATTGGTCTCAGAAGCTCGGAAAAATTCCGATGGAAATTGTGACGGATCCTAAGGATTCGAAGACCAAGTGGGTTCAAGTCACCGATGATAGTGAAAAATCAAACACCGCCTTTGCAAAGCCCATTGACATTACCGGAGTTAAATCCGTCACGGTTGAATTTACCGCAAAAATGCCGGAGCCCAAAGACCCGCAGGTGGTCATTCTCGTTTTTTATAATGAAAAAGGAGAGATTTTAAATACCCCCAATGGCCTTTGGATTGATGCCAAAAATCGTGTTCAGATTAAACTCGATGGGGAAAAATTTTATACTTTCAAAGCGGCCGTTCCCACCGGGGCTGAAAAATGTGACATTTATATCGCTACCTATATGAAAGAGATGTCACAAACGTGGTACAGGGACTTTACAATCACCGTTGAGAAATAAGTCATGAAATCGAGTTCCACCGGTTTTTCGCTCGTTGAGCTCCTGGTGGCTCTAGGGATCTTGTCGATTTCTATCCTAACGATTATTGGTCTCATTCCCGTTCTCATTGAAGCCCATCAGGGGAGCAAAGAATTGGTTCGAGGGAAAAACTTAGTAGAAGAAATCATGGTCGATCTCAAGGGACTTTCCCTGGGAAATAAAAAACGACTCTTTACGGAATTGATTTTAATCTTGAGACCGTCAAGTCAGGAACAGAGATGGAATGTGTCTTTGATCAAGAGGGTAAAATTCTCTTCCAACCGAACGACGTGCAAACGAAGGGATTTTATTTCGTAAAACTCGAGGTGAGTGATACGGATCGCGAGATGAATCAACTTCAGATTCGAGGAAAGATGAGTGTCCGCTGGCCGGAAGGAAGAGAAAAAACAGGAAAGACCCAATACAAGGTCTTTTCCATTCCGCTCATACTCGCTTATTGGTAAAAATGAAACGCGGATTCACATTAATCGAGCTCCTCGTCGTGGTTGCAATCACTCTGTTGATTTGCTCGATGGCGACGATGACTTTTGACGGCCTCCAAAGAGCCATCTCGATTTCACGCCGTGGATTAGACTCTGTTTCGGAAGCCGAATTTTTGCTTCAAATCATCCAACGAGATCTGAGAAATAGCGTCGATTCAAATTTGTCTGAGCCCATTCTCCGTGAAGTCGGAAAAAAGAAGACCGACTATTTTTTATCAAATCTCAAAGGATACGAGGGAGATCGACACGTCAGTCTCCTAGGATACTCATTAGATCGAGACTCCTCGGGTTCAAAATTGTATCGATACTCCCGATCCATCGGGTGGGATAATTCGATCTTCGGAACAACTCTACAAGCCCATGACAATGCTCTCGATTCTGCTGCCGTAGGACTTAAGAATGATTTTTTTGAAAATGAGGGCGATGAAATTTCAAGAAACGTTGTCGATATCGCCTTTTACTATCACTATCTGGATAAAAAAAACCACACGATCTCCATCAGTCGAAAACCGATTAAAGGCGAGCTCCCCCTGCATGCCATCACGGTCTCTCTGTTGATCTCTAATCTCTATACCCAAGGCTCGGGGGAGGGAATCGACTGGGAACGGATTGAGGGTCAGATCCAAAATGTTTATCTGAGAAAAGAACTCGATCGCGATCCACTTCCCTGGATGGAACGATTTGATCGCGCCCACCAAGAGTTGACCAAACTCAAAGGACCTCGAGTGAATATCGATCATTTTTATCGAACCATCGAGGTCGGACAATGAAAAATACGAATAAAGGTTTTACGCTCATCCTCGTGATCATGATGGTCTCGATCTTTTTCGTTCTGGTGACCTCCTTTTTTTCATTTTCGACCAATCGCCTCAAAGTTCTCCAAGTGAGAAATGCCTCTTACAAAGTCGATATGGCACGCGATTCTGTGATCAATCTCGTGGTTCGGGAATCGATTCGCTCTCTTCATGGACAAGATCAGATCGCGTTTAAAAGCACCCGCCCAAGCCGTGTTCAGGAATGGAATTTACCTCAAAATCGAAAATCCTTCTATTCCATCCCTTCATGGAGCGGCAGTGAATCATCGACTTTGATTTGTTCCAGTGGAAAAAGTGAAAACCGTTTTAGGATGGAACGACTTGAAGAAAGTGGGCGCGAGTTTTCGGATCGGGAAAGAAAAATTGAGAATGAACTCTTTTGGGAAGCTCCGGCATTGGGATCAATCTCTGAAAAACAGATTCCTGAATGGATCTATCTTCAGGAAAACGGACTCATTGCCACGAATCTATCGACTCTTGAACGAGATAAGAGTCCATCCATCCGATTTGGATTTGCCCTCTACGATATTGGAGGCCTTTTGGATATTCAACTCGCGGGAAGAGGAAGCATCCAGCGAGATTTAAGAGCCTCGGGCAATCCCACCGTCGCCTATGCGGATTTGAGTCAACTACCCGGGTTTAGTCCAGAGATGCAGGATGAGCTCGTTCGATTTCGGGGCGGAAAAATCACTCGAGATCTTCAAAGTGTCGAAAACCAGAGAAGCGGATTTGAACAGCGCTATCAGACCAACGGTCTTGTCGGAAGTGCTCTCGGAGAAAACGGCTTTACCTCACGACAGGATCTTCTCGCTTTTTTCAAGAGTAAGGGTTGGTCGACCGAATCTCTTAAATATTTAACGACCTTTTCCAGAAGTTCCGAGCACCCCTTGTTTCGCTATGATTCCAAATGGAAAAACAGCCTGACGAATAAAAAGTGGGCGGACCTAAAGGTTCAAACTGAATTTCAACGCCTCTATGGAGAACGCTCTATCAAGGGTGAACCCCTCCTAAAACGATATTTCCCCCTCTCGTGGATCTCTAAGCTCGAAACAGAAGATGCAGGCTGGGTTGAACGGGCGTTTGGATTGAAAAAAAACGGAGACTTTTGGATTTATACGTCAGGAACAGGATCAGAAGCGACCTCGATTTTGGGTATGGATGAAATATCCGTCTTGGGAAGAGAACCGAACTTTTTTGAACTTTTGAAACTCGGTATCACCGAGGGCTCCCTCGGAGTTCACGCAGGAGATGATGGCGCTCGAGCGAAAATCATTGATCAGGTGGCTGACTATCAAATTATCCGGATCGGAGCAAATATGATCGATCAGTTTGATTCCAACCATGAACCGACGATTATTCATTTTGCGAGGGAAGAATTTTATGGCGTAGAGGATCTCCCTTCGATCAATAAAATTTCCCATCGACCCTATGTTCCGGGAGGAACAATGGCCGCATCTCTCCCCATTTATTTTTTAATGTTGCCCGAATATTGGAATGCCCATCGAAAATTAAACAAGCCTGTTTCGACAGATCCTTATCCGGATATCCGGCTTCGAGCCTACAGCGGGGCACTTGCCCAGATGTATCAATATACCAACAATACAACGCTCCAAAATTATTTAACCACTTCGCTACCGACAACTCCGGCCACTTTATCGGCAAGATCTTTAGAGACCTATCGAGAACCGCACTTTCTTCGAGGAGCGAACGGCTTACCGTTACAAAATACCCCGACAGGATTATCCGATATCTCTGGATATGAGTTTGATTTCACGACTTTTCCCGCCACCGTGGATGCAAATAACTATACGAATGTTTATGTCAAATATTCGAACGTTGTTTTAATGACGGAGTATAAAAATTCAAAGGGAAATTGGATGCCCTATAATGTCTTCGCAGGTCTGGCGAATGGCAGTGGCGTTTTGAACTCGAAGAATGGAATCCATCCCGCGACAGCGAATGGAACGGTGACGACGAGCGCAGATGCGCAATCTTTTCGAGTCGCCGGAAGATTCATCGATTCGACTAAAGCGATGCAGGCATTTATTAAATCCGACCCCCGAACCACTCGATTTGGAGTGGCGTTTATGGATCGTCTTGGAGATACACAAGGATCCCCCTCCGTTTTTTGCGAGCTCTCTCTACGTCCGGAAACATCCTCCAAGATCACCCAATGCTATGATTCCAAAATCGGTTTTATCGGAAACAACTTTCATCTTTGGCTGAATGAAACGGGCAAATACTTTGGAGTCCCCACCTCCTACACGGGCATGTATGCCTCCATGGCTGAAAACCGTTATACCTATTCTTCTGCGACCCCTGAAACTTATCCCGATATCGATGGAATTCAAAGATGGGGGGATTATGCATTGGATGGAAATCCGTATCAGACCACACAGAAGATCAATCCCTATAAACAAAATGAACAGACGTATCGCCCCATTATCCTCGATCGACCATGTCGCTCCGTCGGAGAACTCGGTTACACCGATCGCGATATGCCTTGGAAGAGTTTAGACTTTTATTCCACCAACTCGGCGGACATGGTCTTGCTCGATTTATTTGAATCCAATGAACATCCTCCTGTAGTTGCTGGGAAAATTTCCTGGAATGTCCCCTACCCCGAAATCTGGAAAAGCCTCCTCGTGGGAGCCGACCGGGCTTATGGCGCGGATAACCCCATTTCCATTTCGAGCGATGAAGCGTCGAAAATCGCCTCCAAAATTTTCCTCGCCTGCTCCAGCAGCGATACCCCTCCGGTTTGTCGATCGGATCTTGTCCGCTCTCTGACGAGCACCGAAGTCTCCAGTGCATGGCCCGCTTTTAAACACCACCGGGAATCGGTCATCAGGCAGATTGCCGAAGTCGGACAGTCAAGCACCGTCAATTTCATGATGGATCTTGTGGTCGAGGATGGAAAAAGCAGAAAGGGCTCGAATCAAAAAGTCGAATTCAAAGCCCAGGGACGAAGAAGATACTGGGTTTTTGTGGCGATCGATCGAATGACTTACGAGATCATCGATATGAAAATCGAGGAAGTTCTCTGAGATTTATCAGGATAAATAATTTCCGAAGGGTTCCTATTTGTAAAACGGAAAGCGCCCTTTAATTTAAGATGAAAGGGATTTGATATGAAAATGAAGTTCACGTTTTTAATTTTACTCACGCTCACATTCTCGTTTTTGGAAACCCTCCCCCTAAAAGCATCGGAAAGCAAAGCCTGGGAATCTTATCTTCAATCCGGGTATGACGGAAAGGGACTCCCCGACTTTAGCTACGCCGGCTATCATTACGGGGAGGCCGAAATTCCTGAATCCAAAGGGGAAGTTTTTAAAGTCGAAGATTTCGGAGCGAAGGCAAATGATGAAGGAGATGATCGAGAAGCGATTCAAAAAGCAATCGATGCTGCTTCTAAAAACGGAGGAACGGTCTTATTTGGAAAAGGACGCTATCTCATTAAAAATCGATCCGAAAACGACAAGCAACCGAATTTACGAATCACCAGCAGTAACGTGATCCTAAAAGGAAGCGGATCGGAAGAGGGAGGAACGGAATTGTTTTTTCCCGACTTACTCCAGGCTCCTTCTCCGGAAAAAATGTGGAAAACTCCCTGGAGACTGACGATCGGCAGAGACTTCGATCAAGTTCCTCAATTAGAAGCCGAAAAAGAGCTCCCTTCTATCAAAATAGCCGAAGCCGCATCTCAAGGAGCCTTTTCAATGACAGTGACCGATTCCGCTCTTTTCAAGGAGGGCGATGTCGTTCAACTCTGCTACTCGAGTGGAGATTATACGATCCAGAATGCCCTCTTAAAAGGCGGGCCCTGGCATAAGGAATGGACGTTCCCTCTGAGTTTTCGAGAGCTTCATCGAATTCAAAAAATAAAAGGGAAAATCCTTACCTTTGACTCCCCTCTTCATATCAACATGAATCCGGAGTGGACGGTTCAGAAAACAGATC
>JAZKBH010000096.1:0-5512 GCA_040388725.1 Verrucomicrobiota bacterium | reverse complement strand
ATCGAGCATCATCTCAGTCCTGAAACTGTTTTAAAACTCAAAGCTCTTCTTACCCGTCAAAAGCCGAAAAAATCTAAATAGAATTAGACAGGATGAACGGGAATAACAGGAGAAGAAGGGGAAATTATTCGTTTTCTTCTTTATCATTTTTAACCCATTTCTTGGATTAGAAATGGAGGGGCAGTGGCCCACTGCCTTCCCCGTCCTTTGAGGCACAGAGCCTGTGCCCCTCCAACTTTTATCGCCATTGGGGCTTGGCCTGCAGATAAAATCAAACTTAAATGCAGAAATCGGTTTAAATAAATTCTTGGGTCTTTTCCTGTAATTCCCGTTCATCCTGTCAAAAGTCTTCGTCTTAAACCCGATAAAACTCGCGATACCACGCCACAAACTTAGCCAGTCCCTCCTCAATCGGAGTCTTCGGACTAAATCCAACGGCCTCTTCTAATGCCTGAACATCCGCCACGGTTTCCAAAACATCTCCGGGCTGCATCGGCAACATCTCCATCACCGCTTTTTTCCCGAGCAAGCCTTCCAGCGTTTGAATAAAGTGCATCAAGTCCACCGGAGAATGATTTCCAATGTTATAAAGCCGATATGGAGCGCTGCTCGAATCATTGGCGGGCGTCAGTGCATTCCAGGATGAATTCACTTCCGCAGGATGATCGGCAAGACGAACAATCCCTTCCACGATATCATCAATGTAGGTGAAATCGCGTTTCATCTTCCCATGATTGAAGACCTTAATCGGCTCTCCTTTTAAAATCGCTTTTGTGAAATTGAAATAAGCCATATCCGGACGTCCCCATGGCCCGTACACTGTAAAAAACCGAAGTCCTGTCGTCGGAATTCGATAAAGATGACTATAAGAATGGGCCATCAATTCGTTGGCTTTTTTAGTGGCCGCATAAAGACTGACGGGATGGTCCACCGAGTCTCCGACCGCAAAGGGAATTTTACGGTTCAAACCATAAACCGAACTCGAACTCGCATAAATGAGGTTCCCTGTTTTTTGAGCGCGACAGCCTTCGAGAACATTTAAAAAACCGAGAAGATTGCTATCCGCATACGCATGGGGATTTTCTAAGCTATAACGAACTCCAGCCTGAGCTCCCAAATGAATCACCACGTCAAACCGATCGCTTTCAAAAAGATTTTTCATCTCCACGCGATCGGCGAGATCGATTTTTTTGAAGGTAAATTGGGGATGCGATTGAATGCGATCTAAACGGGCTTGCTTTAAAGAAGGGTCATAATAGGAATTTAAATTATCAATCCCAATAACCTCGGTTCCTTTTTTCAAAAGGGCATCGGCGACATACGATCCGACAAAACCTGCAACACCTGTGACTAAAACTTTTTTCTGACTCATACCTGACCTCCAATGAGACACCCCTTCCGAACTTGAAGAGATTGTTGAATCGTCCTCGCCGTCCTTTTCGCCGCACCTAAATTTTCATGATACAATTGACGTCCTTTTTCTCCGAGCGTCGACCGACTTTCTAAATCCTGAAGGAGCGAACGAACCCGAGACTCCAATTCTTCTTCGGAATTCACCTGAATTAATCCCCCTTCTTCACGGAAATGCGAGGTCAGATTTTCAAAGTTTTGCATATGAGGACCGACCACAATCGGTGCTCCTGCACGAGCGGCTTCAATAAAGTTTTGTCCCCCCTTACAGAGCAGACTCTTTCCGACAAAAACAACGGTCGCTTTCGCGTAAACAGACTTCAATTCCCCCGTTGAATTTAAAATTAAAACTTCAGGAACGGATCCATTGAAAAGAGGCTTGGTCAGCTCAGAACGAAGAGCCGATTTTAATCCCAGAGAAGCGACCTCATTTTGAACAGATACCCCGCGCTCTGCATGACGAGGAGCGATCAAGAGCTTGAGATTCGGAAATTCGGTTTTGAGGTTTTTATAAATTTTCCCCATCATGAACTCTTCACCCGCATGGGTGCTTCCTGCCAAAAAAATGGTGTCTTGAGGATCCCAGCCAATATTTTTCCACCACGCGTCGATCGGGATTTCCGCATGGCTGTCTTCTGCCACGTCATATTTCAAACTCCCTGATACGAAAATGGATTCGGGAGAAAATCCGGCCCCTTCGAGGCGAGGAACATCTTTTTCATCTTGAGCAAAAATTAAATCGACCATCTGCAAGACCGGTTTGCAAAAAAAGGCGAATTTCTGATAACGACTTTCTGTTCGCTTGGAGAGACGTGCATTCACGAGATAAACAGGAATCTCACGGCGCTTTGCACACCAAATATAATTCGGCCAAATTTCCGCTTCAACGAGAACGAGCAGTTGTGGACGAATCATTTCAAAAGCACGTCGAACGGGCCAAAGAAAATCGATCGGATTATAAATAATGATCGTCCGTTCATCCTTCACCGTCTCCGCCACTTTTCGACCTGTCGACGTTGTGGTACTCAATACGATTTTAATTCCGGGTTGCTGAATCCGAAGATCCTTAATCAAAACCACGGCCATCATCGCTTCGCCGACACTCACCGCATGAATCCAAACATCGACCCCTTTTCCGATCCGATCCTTAATTTTTTGAGGATAGAAACCCAATCGCTGACCACACATCTGCCACAGTTTTCCGCGACGCCAAAGACGCCAGGCATAGTAAGGTCCCGCGAGTAAAAACCCGAAGAAAAAGAGGACGTTATATCCAACTTGTCGAAGAAAATGCATGAGAGGCAAAACCAACCAGAATTATTCTTTGCCCTTGAGAATCACAAAGGAACTATTACGGCCTGTTCGGATAAAGACCAAAACATCTTCCCCTTTTTTCACCTTTTTGATGAGGTTTGTAAAGGACTTCACATCTTTGACCTCCCAGGACTGGGCTTCTCGTTTCGGTTGGATTTCTTGAATGATCACCCCAGGTTGGAGCTTGGCTGCCTCTGCGGGTGAACCCTCTTCCACTTCTGAAATAATCACTCCATTCACATCGTCGCTGAGTTCCAATTTTTGACGAATACGAGGATCGAGATCCTGCACACGAAGTCCCTTGAAGACGTTGTCGGACTGAATGACATTGTTTTGAGGTTCCGCTTCCGGTTTGTCATCTCCTGCGTCCAAACTCATTCCAAAGTTTTTCGGCTGTTCCCCAACCGTCACCGTCAATGTCTTTTCATTTCGGTTTCTCATGACCCCTAATTTGATCTGCTTTCCAGGAAGTGCCTGAGCGACCATCAAGCGAAGATGGTTTGGATCTTTGATCTTAATACCATCGATTTCCAAAATAATATCCCCGCGTTGTAATCCCCCTTTTTGGGCTGGGGATTTTGGAGCGACATTATTCACCATCGCCCCTTGATCGATAGGAAGATCAAAGAACTTGGCTTTATCTGGATCAATCGCTCCGATTTCGACACCGAGATATCCACGAACGACTTTTCCGGTTTTGATTAAGCTTTCCATCGAGAAGCGAGCGAGGTTACTCGGAATCGCAAACCCAATTCCGTTAAAGCCACCCCCGGCAGAAAGAATCGCCGCATTGATTCCAATGAGCTCTCCACGAATATTCACCAAAGCACCACCGGAATTTCCGGGATTGATGGCCGCATCGGTTTGGATATAGTCTTCATAGACCGCAGACCCGTGCTGACTCATATTAGGATTACGACCCTTGGCACTTACAATTCCCGCACTGACAGATTCCGAAAGACCAAAAGGATTTCCAATGGCTAAAACTTGTTCACCGACTTGAAGCTGCTCAGAGTCCCCCCATACAATCGGAGTTAATCCCTGCGCTTCAATTTGAATCACACCGATATCGGCCAATTCATCTGCAGCAATGACTTTGGCAGTCAAAAGGCGATTATCATGAAGGCGAACTTCGACTGTCTTCGCTCCTTTAATGACGTGAGCATTGGTAATGATATGACCTTCTTTACTAACGATTACTCCAGACCCTGTACTGACAGACTCTCCACGGGGCGGCAAATGAGGAGCCATGCCAGGAGGAAGAAAAGGCATCAACTCCATTGGATTTTCGCCCGCTTCGGAACGATCGGGTTTTGACTTCGAAGTAATATTAACCACGCTTGGCAAAACGACTTTGCTGATATGGGTATACTCCATATTGATTTGCTCCAACAAAGGAACATCCCCTTTTTGAATCGGAGGAATAGTAACAGGAGTATAAGTGGTTGAGGGAACTTCACTCTTTCCAAGGGGGGTGTGACGCAAGAAATCAATTCCCCCATTTTTGGAAGAATACGAAAAAAGTCCGTAAACAATGGCAATAATGACGAGAACAAAAATGAGCCTTTTCATAAGCTCCATTAAATTGAGCTCCCCCTGCGAAAAGGCAACAGAAACCTTCATCTAAATTGGGCTTGCAACTTGCAAAAGTCCCCTAACCTGGGTTGATGTTGAATTACTCTCCCAACCCTCAGCGTTATAGCCAGTTCCCTTATCGTTTCTGTGGAAACAGCGGCTTAAAGCTCCCTCCGATCTCCTTAGGACTCTGGCAAAATTTTGGAGAGGCTGACCCCATTGAGAGACAAAAAGAGGTCCTGACCTTTGCTTTTGACGCGGGCATCACCCATTTCGATCTCGCCAATAATTACGGCCCCCCGGCGGATGCCGCTGAAATGAACTTTGGCCGGATTTTTAAGGAAAACTTTCACCCTTATCGTCATGAAATCGTCGTCTCGACCAAGGCAGGATATCTCGGTTGGGGCGGCCCTTATGGTGAGGGAGGATCTCGAAAATATCTGATCTCCAGCTTGGAGAGAAGTCTTCGCCATCTTCAACTCGATTACGTCGACATTTTCTATCATCATTGCCCTGATCCCAAAACGCCTTTGGAAGAGACGATGGGAGCCTTGGATCATCTCGTCCGTCAAGGCAAAGCCCTTTACGTCGGACTCTCCAATTATAGCGGAGAACAGATGAAAAAAGCCGTCGCCATTTTACGCTCACTGGGAACGCCCTGTCTGATTCATCAACCTGTTTATAATATGTTGAATCGAAATCTCGAAACCGATCTCCTTCCGGCCCTTCGAGAAGAAAAGATCGGATGCATTCCTTTCTCTCCTTTAGCCCAAGGACTTTTAACAAACCGATACTTGAATGGAATCCCTCAAGATTCCCGTATTGGCCGCGGAAGCGTCTTTTTAAAGGAGGATCGGATTACTCCTGAGATGCTCTCAAAAATCACAAAACTTAATGATTTGGCTCAAAAAAGAGATCAAAGCTTGGCGCAGATGGCTTTAGCATGGATTCTTCGTCTTCCTGAAATTACTTCGGTTCTCGTCGGTGCGAGTAGCGTCAACCAACTTCAACAAAATTTGGGGTGTATTAAAAATCTTTCCTTCACTGCAGAAGAGTTCAAGCAAATCGATCAGATTCTCGGATCTTAAACCTCTTGGAAAATGGAGGGGCACAGGCTCTGTGCCGCCGGGGAGAGGAAGGCAGTGGGCCACTGCCACTCCAGCTCTAAGACAAAATTCGATAAATCTACGATCTGAAATTGGTAAAATTCAAA
>JAZKBH010000095.1:28229-38075 GCA_040388725.1 Verrucomicrobiota bacterium | reverse complement strand
AGGGCCTGTGTCGGGAGTGTGTGAAAGATTTTCTGAAAATAGAAGACGAGAGACATCGCGGGTGGGGAAGAAGTTGATCGCATTTTTTCCCTGAGCTTTTCCGATCCTTTTTTGGGGGAGGATAATTTTTTCCTCAAGAAGAGGAATTCCTCGTTCTTCTAAGGAGTACCAAGGCATTGCATTCCATGGACAAGCGGCGACCAAAGCGTTCCAGTTTTGATCGTCGTATGAAGGTTGGAACCAATGAGGATCTTCCATTTCGAGATCGATATGCTCTTGGCAAAAAAGCTGTAGACTCGTGGGAACGGTATCGCGGTGAATGCCCGATTGTCGACGACACTTCCATGTGAGATCACTATGGAGTCGGAAGGTTCCCCAATGAGCGGCCACAAGGAGTCCAGCATATCCTTGGGTCTGGTATTGAAAATTACTGAAGCCTGGATTATGAGCGCGAATGGCAATGAGATTTTTCCCTCTCTTTAAGTGGATGCGGATATCAACGCAATCGTAAGGCCAAGATTTTTGGTATCCTCGTGCAGGTCCTCTGCAGATATAATGACCGTTGACGTAAAGTTGGTAGGATTGATCGGCGGTAATGAAGAGGGGGGCTTTTGGGGGGAGAGACTTGATTTCGAATTCTTTTCGAAAAAGCGCGTAAGCATTGTGCATATCCCAGTGGTGACTTTCGGGCCAGATCCATGAGGATTGTTCAAAAGGGCTATTGATCGGAGAGAGCTGTTTTTTTTTCATAGGGGAATAGGGGTGATGCCGTTTTTAGAAGCGATGTTTTGGATGATTCAAAAAAAGAGTGATCTGAAACCCACCCGCATCAAAACGTCGTTTAGTCAGAAAAATGGAAAACTTTGGGGCACCCCCCAAAATAACCGACCCTCTTTTGGGTTTCACTCCATATAAAAAATCAATCATTCTTTGTTTAAAGCAAATAACTATCTTTTCACCAGCACTTTATTAATGAAATTTAATATAATTTCATTAATAAAAATTGACTTTCCTTTTGAGATGCCTTACCCTGATTTTTAAAGATTCCCATGAAAAAGATCCTCTTTTTTATCTGTTCGGCACTTTTGACCGTTATGGCAACCGAACCGGGAAATGAAGCCGCTAAAATCCCTTCAGGAAATAAACCGATGAACCCACTCATTGTCGCAACCGCCAAACAAGTCACAGAATGGAGTTATACCTCCGGAAAACCCTATAAAGACCCCTTTAATGAAGTGGAGCTTGATGTGGTTTTCACTCATTCTTCTGGAAAGTCTTGGCGGGTTCCGACCTATTGGGCAGGAGGCCTGGAATGGCGCGTCCGCTTTGCCCCTCCTTTACCCGGCACCTATGAAGCGGTCTCGCTTTGTTCGGATGAGGGCAATCAAGATCTTCATCAAATCAAGCACCATCTGGACGTCTCCGCGTATGAGGGCGATAATCCCCTTCTGAAACACGGGAATTTGAGAGTTGCCTCATCGAAGCGCACCTTTGAATATGAAGATGGAACTCCCTTTTTTTGGATGGGAGATACGTGGTGGATGGCCCTCTGTAAGCGCCTCTCCTGGCCTGAAGATTTTCAACTCCTTACGGCCGATCGAAAAAGCAAAGGCTTCTCGGTGATCCAGATCGTCGCCGGACTTTACCCCGATATGCCGGAATTCGACGAAAGAGGAGCCAATGAAGCTGGATTTCCGTGGGAGAAAGAGAATGCTCGAATTAACCCCGCCTATTTTGATATGGCCGACCTCCGCATCCAATGGCTCGTTCGCTCGGGACTCACTCCGTGTGTTCTCGGATCTTGGGGTTATTATCTTCCGATTCTTTCCACACCGAAAATGAAACAACATTGGCGCAATATGATTGCGCGATGGGGATGCTACCCCGTGGTCTGGTGTCTCGCAGGTGAAGCCGCCGCCCCTTACTATCTCTCCACCGATCGAGAGAAAGAAAAACATCAACAGATCGCCGAATGGACAGAGATCGGACGATACGTTCGCAAGACCGATCCGTATCATCGACTCGTCACCATCCATCCAATGGAGATTGGGCGTGATGAAGTATTGGACGAGTCGGTCCTCGATTTCAATATGCTGCAGACCGGTCACTCGGGAGCCATTACCGTCGGAAATACGGTCGCCAAAGTCGCTCAGGAATATCAAAAAAGATCGACCATGCCGGTCGTCGTGGGAGAAGTGAACTACGAGGGAATCCGCCATGCCACACAGGATGAAGTGCAACGACATCTCTTCTGGATTGAAGTCCTCTCCGGTGTTGCCGGACACACCTATGGTGCAAATGGGATCTGGCAAGTGAACACGAGATCGAAACCGTTCGGCGCTTCTCCCGGCGGCTATAACTGGGGTGAGACTCCTTGGGAAGATGCTTATCGCCTCCCTGGATCGAGTCAGTTGGGACTCTCTTTACGATTCCTGGAGCGTTATGAATGGTGGCGCTTTGAGCCTCATCAGGATTGGGTGAAACCCGGAGGAACGGCAGAAAAAACGGGGAATGCTTTTGCCGCAGGAATTCCGGGAAAAGTACGGCTCATTTATCTTTATGATTCTCCCACTGCAACAACAGTGGAGGGCTTTGAACCCGGTATTTCGTACAAAGCCTTTTTTTGGAATCCCCGCAACGGAGAGCAGCGCGATCTGGGAGAAATTAAACCTGACGCAAAAGGAAGTTGGAAAATTGCGACCAGACCCACTATGGACGATTGGCTGTTAGTCTGTTTCACAGAAGAGGCCGAATCAAAAAAGAGAATCGTCGATTCCAAAAATCTGCATTTAGAATTTGACCTTACAGCTCAAATTAATCAATTGCCGCTGGAGGTCATCCTGAAGTGCCTCCCTCTCATAAGCCAAATCCCATTGCATCCCCTCTGAGACAACCCAGGAGAGATGCATCAATGACACGTCGATTCATAAGGCCTCCTTTATAGCTTTTTAAGCCATTCCAATTCAAACCCCATTTTTTGCATTAAAATGGTATTTCCAATGACAGACAGCAAAGACACAAACTGTATCCGCAAAAGGCCCGCAAATTGAAAGTTTACTCTCCACGGGGGGTGTTCTTAATTTTAGCTCGCCCGGAGGAGGGGGGAGCGATCCGCGATCGCTCCCGAGGAAAAAACAATCCCTATCGGATTTTCAAAATCGAGTTTTACCTTGCGCTTTCTTGCGCCTCTTTGCGGTAAAAATTCTTGTTTTAGTTTTCTCTAAAACTTGACCTTACAACTTAAATTGATCGATTGGCGTTGAAGATCGTTCTGAAGCGCTTCGCGTTCGTATGCAACATCCCATTGCAGATTATCCGAGACCACCCATGAGGTTCCGACGCCGGCGGTTAATGAATCGGGATCAATCGGATCACTGTAAACTTTGAACGAACTTCCCCCTGCGGCAAATCTCGCATCCAGAGAACTCGACTGCACCCACTCCCGCTCATAGTTCGCGAAGACGCGGGGAACTAAACTCATTTTTCCCATGGGGAACGCACGTTGGATCGTTAATCCTGCTCCCGAAACCGCCGACTCCTGATCCATCGGTCCAATATGTAATCTCGCCGCCGAACCGGTCTCATTATAGGCATTCACCAATGTTCTCGAGTATCGTCCAAGGATCGAAGGACTGAAGGTCCATTTTCCGCAGCTCAAATCTTTTCCTAACTTTAACTCCGTGACACTTTCCCATCCCTCGGTATCACCTCGGGCCTGCTCGGAGAGGAAGGAGATATTTCTTCGGGTATCGTAAAATCCTTTTCCAAGTGAGCTGCTTAATTCTGCAAACCAATCGTCATGATTCCAGCTCGCATAGCCGCCGATTTTTCCACTGTTATAAAAAATCTTTCCGCCCGCTCCTCCCACGCTCGTATCCGCGTGGCCGTAGCCGGTAAATAATCCGAAATTCCACTCCGGAGATAAGGCGTAATTTCCGCCATACACCGTGGTCGCCGACCAGTAATCAAAATTCGTGCGTCCCTGGGAAGGAGAGACCTCCCCCTGCTCTCCACTCACTGTGGCAAAGAAACTGAGTTGCTCAAATTTTTTCTTTTGAATAAACAAAGTTCCCGTATCGACGGCAGCGACCGGTTCATAAACCGTTTGCCCATTGCGATCATAAATCGAGAGATTCCCATAGGCTGGATTCAGATTACGGCGAACCTCCAACTGACGTCCCACGAGGGAATGGACTTGGGTCCCGACTGATTGAGAGAGCTGAGGAATGATCTCAAGCTTTTGCGGATTTAATTCCTCAATCGCTTTTTTGACTTCGCCCGTCGTTAACTGTGTCAGAGCGTTATAGATTTTATCACTATCCTTTGTACTTCCCGTATTAATCACCGCGGGACGAAAGGAGTCCAAGGCACTTCCGACTGCTGATTGACTCGAGCTCAACCCAAGCAAAGGATTATTCGAAAAATTCGAAAAGGTCGTCCGAAGATAAACATTGGTACTTGTATACTCCGGCATAAAACTAAGACCGGCCGGATTCGCTGAATTATCGATCGTTGAAAATTGACCTGTCACGGAACCTCCCGTGATTGCCGAAAATCGTTGTCCCGCAGTCGGCACATAACCACTCGATCCACTGAAAATCGTCATCGGAGCGATCGTTCCCCCTTGGATATTGACCGTCCCCGTCACGTTAATTTGATCATGGAATCCCGTTCCATTTCCGGGATTCGCTCCATCGATTTCAATCTCCGTGCGAGATCCCGAAGCCAGGGTCAAGTTTCCCAGAATCGCTTGAATCGCAGGCGAATTTCCAGGTGCATAGGTTCCACCGGAATTCACCGTGACACTTCCTCCAATCGTTCCCCGTCCCTTCAATGTTCCCCCGGAATTTACCGCCACACTTCCCGCCCAATTTCCACCGGCTGCCGTTCCAATTACGAGGGTTCCTCCATCCACCGTCGCCAATCCCGTCGCCGTATTCGTTCCGGTCAACGTCAGACTTCCCGTTCCTGATTTCGTTAATCCCAAGATATTCGCTCCCGCATTCGTATTCGCAATCGCGGAGGCGTAGGTGAAATTTCCGCCACTGGCATTCGAAGTATCTAAACCGACAAAAGAGCCACTTTTAAATCCTCCCCCTGCCGTTCCAATCGCCAGAAGCGTATCGAGATCGGCACTGGTAAATTCTCCCGTTCCCCCAACATTTAAACCGAGCGTTGCTCCGCTGTTCACAATCACATTCGCCGCAGTCCAACTCGCCGATGTATTGTTATAGAGGGCTACTTCTTTGGTGAACTTTAACGTTCCTGCACTGATCGTTGTGGCTCCGGTATAGGTGTTTGCACCACTGAGCGAAATCGTTCCACTTCCGGTCTTGGTCAACGCCACCGTTCCCGTTCCCGCCGAATGATCGGCGATCACTCCTTGAAAAAGTCCTCCCGTTCCGGCTCCGTTCCCGATCGTCAATGTTGCCGCTGTTCCCGTGCTATTATTCAGGATCGTTCCCCCCGTCCCAGTAAAATTTCCGACGCCGGCAGAGACTCCATTTAAATCCAAGGTTCCCCCATTGACCGTCACCAATCCACTCGTCGCTCCCAATGTTCCCGCACCGCTGAGCTTGATCGTTCCGGCGCTTAAGGTCGTTCCGCCGCTGTAAGTATTTGCTCCCGACAACGTAAGCGTTCCGGTTCCCGTTTTGGTAACCCCATACGCACTTCCTCCATCTCCAATCGCTCCTAAATTTAAAACCACCGTCGCAAGCGCTCCATTAACCACATTAAACGTGGAATTTCCCGTCAAGGTCGTGGCCCCATACACAATCGTCGAAGTTCCACTCGTCGCAACACCATCATTGTTTGAGACCGTTAACGTATTGCTCCCGATGGATAAAGTTCCGAAGGTATTGGTAATTCCCGCTCCTGCGGTTTGCCGACCCGCATTAACCGTAAAATTCCCTGATACCGTGGTGTTATAGGCCGCAATCGAGGCATCATTTAATAAATTTATAGCCCCGCTTTTGAGATTTAAAGAAACGCCATTCGATCCAAAAAATGTCGAAGTCGCTCCATTGCTCAGCGTTTGAACGAATGCATTTGAATTTGTTCCCAAATCAATCGTGACTGTGCCCGAGGTTCGGGCCGCATTAGCATTCGCCGTCAAACGCACCGCTGAACTCCCATTACCGGTTTGTAGAAAAGTAATATCCCCACTATTTTGCAAAGCTCCAAAAGTGAGGAGTATGGAGGCCCCACTGGAGTTACTCTCAACATCAAAAATCGTTCCGCTGGCGACCGTTGTATTTCCAAAAATAAATCGGGATGTGCCGGAGGTGACGTTCGACCCCGGTTTTACAAGAATCGTACTTGCAGTGGCCACATTCAAAGTTCCAAACGTATGAATAATACCGGTCCCCGCCGCAGCTCGATCCGAAAGCAAAGTGGACGACGCGTTGATCGTCATATTATTTCCAGGAACATCATTGGCGGCCCCAGAAGCCACATCGAGCGTTCCTCCATTGATTTGGATGGCACTTGTTCCAAATGAAGCCACATTCGATGAGATTAATGTCCCCGCATTGAGAGTCGTTGTTCCCGTATAAGTATTTACTCCGCCCAACGTCCAACTTCCGGCCTCATTCTTGGTGACACTCACGGCGGCAGACGCTCCATTTCCGATGATCCCTCCCAGCGTATTCGCATTCGTATTCGATCCCGCCAATGTCAGGGTTGTCGCTCCCGCAACTCCCCCCGTAATCCCACCTCCAATATTCAAGATCCCCGTATTCGCACCGGCTCCGCTTCCGCTGTTATTTTGGATCGTCGTCGCTCCATTTAAAACCAAAGGCGCGTTGATTGTTTCTGTGACGACCGATGCATTCGTCAGAGTTGAAAGCGATTGAATCGTGGCACCGGAAGTCAATTGAATGCTATTTCCCGCCGTGCTCCCGATAAAATAACTTCCCGAATTCGTATCAAAAGTAATCCCATTAACGTTACGCCCCGCATCGATCACCACCGGATTTCCGACGGCGTTTCCCCACGTATTGGCTATCGCCGAGTTGAATGTCGCGATATCTGTACTGGCGGTTCCCACGGTCGCTCCGGGCGCCGCTCCTCCGGCCCAGTTTCCCACCGTCGACCAATTTCCATCGACCCCCGAACCCCCATTCCAAATCTGACTCGCCGCCTCCAACGAAAGAGTAACCCATGGCATTCCAATCACCCCCATAAGGAGGGCGAAAGCTAAACGCCAAATCAAACTCTTTTTCTGCATAACCTAAAATCTCTAAGAGTAAAACTACCTACATTATTACATATTTAAAGATAAAAATAAACCCCTCGCGCACGACCTTTGAAAGTAACCGCGAGAGCTCTTTTAGTCCTTAACCTCAGCATCTCATTCTCTCTTTCATTTTTCTTTATATGATAGCTTTGTTTCAAAATAAAGCTTTTATAATAGAATGAAATTTCATGATTTTTCATATTGATATCCATCTTTATTGAGATATCTTTGTTTGTAAATTCATTTCTCTTTTCTTAATTCAAAATACAAATTCAAAAATAAATAAACCTCTATGAGTCCCACCTCATCCTCCTCTCCTTTAAAATCGTCCCCTCTGGAATTACCCATCAATATCATCCCCCTTCCCGTTGGTATCCAGCGCGCCGAAAGAATTCCTTTCCATTGGAATGCCACCACAAAAATTCATTCCCTCGGGAATGAAACTCTGCCTATAGAAAAGTATCTCTCGGAATCTTTAGCACAACGAACGGGCATCACCGCCGGAAAAGCGTCCTCGGGAAGCAATACCATCGTTCTCCAAGTGACCCCCTCGTTCATCATCGATGGACCGGATTGGGCGATTGCCGAAGCCTATCAACTCATCTGCACTCCTCAACAAATCACCATCGTTGCTCGGACTCCTCACGGTTTGTTCAACGGCGTTCAAACACTGATCCAACTCGTCACTTCATCCAACGATCAATGGGTCGTCCCCTCCCTCACCATCGACGATCATCCCCGCTTTCAATGGCGGGGCCTGATGCTCGATTGTTGCCGTCACTTTTCCACCGTCCCAGAAGTCTGCCGATTAATCGACCTCATGGCCTTCTACAAACTCAATACCTTTCACTGGCATCTCACCGAAGATCAAGGGTGGCGCATTGAAGTTAAAGCGTATCCCCGACTCACGGAAGTGGGCGCCTGGCGTTCCGAATCTCCCGTGATGGGCGAGGCTAAAGTCGGTGATGGCCAACCGTACGGAGGATTTTACACGCAAGACGATCTTCGAACCGTGGTCGCCTATGCTGCGACACGACATGTGACGGTCATCCCTGAAATTGAGATGCCGGGTCATTGCACCGCGTGCATCGCCTCTTATCCTGAACTCGGCAATGATGATATCCCGGAGTGGAGAGTCCCCGAAACAGGAACCAAATGGGGCGTAATCGCCCGGACGCTTTCTCCGAAAGAAGAGACCTTTGATTTTATTGCCAAAGTGTTTGATGAAATCCTCCCGATCTTCCCCAGTCCCTATGTGCATATCGGGGGCGATGAAGCGCCGAAGGAGGAATGGAAAAATTCACCTTTTGCCCAAAAGGTGATGAAAGAAAACGGACTTCAGGATGAACACGAACTTCAGAGTTACTTTATCAGACGGGTCGAAAAACTGCTGCACGAAAGAGGGAAAAAATTGATCGGCTGGGATGAAATTCAAGAAGGAGGACTCTCCCCGAGCGCCACGATGATGGTCTGGCGTGACTGGAAATGGGCCAAGCAGGCACTGGAACTTGGGAACAACATCATCGTCACTCACAACGAGCATACTTACTTCGACTATGGTCAGGGAGAAAAACCGGAAGGCCCCGAATATGAGATGATCGGCAACGAGCGGACGCTCGACAAAGTTTACCACTTTGACCCGATTCCAGAGGGAACTCCCCCAGGAAGAATTCATCAGGTTCTCGGATGCCAAGGCCAACTTTGGTGTGAGTTCATTTGGTCCCCCGACAAACTCGATTATATGATCTGGCCTCGCGCCTGTGCCCTTGCGGAGGTCGCTTGGTCTCCCCTTAAATCGAAAGATTTTACCGGATTTCAACAAAGACTTGTTCCTCATCTCGATCGATTCGATGCCCTGAAGGTCAATTATCGAAAGGCAGACGGAAGCCCCGCGAAGCCCTATGCCTCAATGACACGTCGATTCATGAGACCTCCTTTAACCTAGAAAAAGAAGTCGGAACGAACCCATTGAATCCCGTAAAAACCGAATAGGAGTCAACCTCAGGAAAAACAGGAGAAATCCAGTTTTTACCACAGAGACGCAGAGGCACAGAGTTTTTAAGATCATCGAAGGGTTTTTAGTTTAGTTTTTGAACCGAACACCACAAACCAAAGAATCAATGACTCTTCGTCTGACCAAAATTTAACGAGTTAATCTTAAACAAATCGTTTTAACCCCTGTGTCTCTGTGGTGAACACTGGATTTGATCTTAAGTTGACGCCTATGCGATAAAAATCGGGGCAGGCACAAAAAATACACTGAAGAAAAAATGATGATTCAATATGTTGCCGATGACACGATTCACTCCGCTTTCGATCAAGAGATCCGAACGCTTCTGACCACCTGTTTCACGGGAGCTCATGACGCGGTTTTCCATCATCAGCGTTATTTTGCGGAGCCCTATCCTCATCGCTGGATTGTTCGTAACGCTGAGAATCAATTAGTCGCTCACATCGGGGTTCATGATAAGAAAATCGAGACGGAGGGAGTCCCCTATCGCATCGGAGGCATCTGCGAAGTCTCTGTTCATCCCGATGCACGGGGGCAAGGCCTCACCAAAAAAATGTTTATAGAAATTCACCGGGCACTCGAAGAATGGAAATTC
>JAZKBH010000095.1:0-28219 GCA_040388725.1 Verrucomicrobiota bacterium | reverse complement strand
TCGATTTCGCCGTCCTTTATGGCAAGCCGGCCGTTTATCAATCGAGCGGCTATACCTCCGTTTGGAATATTTACCATCCGGCTCCATCCGATGGAAAATCGGTATGGAAATTGAAAGAGGGCATGGTGAAGCCCATTTCAGGAAAGCCCTGGCCCACGACGGACATCCATTTTCAATGCCCTCCATTTTAGGGCCTTTTGCATCGAAGTGAATTTAACCTGGATCATGTATTAGGAATAGTTTTACGACGTAAAATCCTCAATGCAATAAATGGGTTTAATGCAATCCCCAAGGATTTTGAGGCTGGTCCGTAGAAATGATCGGTTGAATCACCAGATTTTTTTCTCCCAAGACAATCTCTTCATCCTTCGAGAGTTTTAAAATCTCGATTTTTCCATCGATGGAAACCCGACACGGCTCTCCGGCCAGGCTTTTAACACGAACAGAGAAAGTTTTTCCGTTTTTACGAACCGCACTGACGAGAAAGCCCCCTTCCGCGCGAAGATCATGAAAAGCAACATCCGTCCAAGAATCCGGACACGCCGGGAAAACTCGGATCGTTCCACCCCAGCCTTGAATCAACATATCCAGAATAGAACGGGAAGAGGCAATCGGAGACTCAAAGGTTTCAAATCCATGTTCACTGTAGAGCGTATTCGGCCCCACGGTGGGCTCTGTCCGTGGAAGAATCTCCAACGAACGATTGAGCCATCGCAACGCCTGATTCCCCTCCCCCAGCGCAGCGTAAAGGGAGGCGGCCCCATTGAATTTGTACATGCAACTATCGCCGTTCAGACCGATATAATGTTGGACCGATTTTTTCATGAGTTCGATTTGATCGGAATTCCGTTCGATATTGAATGTATAGAAGGGGAAAATACCAAAAAGATGACTGTAATGGCGGTGAGGTTTATCGAGGGGAACTCCCTTGCCAATCATGATCCCATTTTCATCGACCGCATAGCCTTGCATTTTTTCGAGATGCTCTTTCCATGCGGGAAGAAGGGGATCATCGATGTTTAATCGATTCGCACATTCGATCAGCGTTCGAAATCCCCATTCAGCGAGCGCAATATTCAACGAGGTTTCCGGAGCTTCTCCATATTCATCGGAGTAGGTCAGAGGAATATGATACTTCCCCTCTTCTCCGAGCGTCATGACTCGGAGATAGACGTTAAAGGTTCGTTTCATTAAGGGATAAAGCGAAGTCCGAAGCTCTTCGTCATTCATTTCCATACGATTGTGAATGTAGTTCATTTGGACGAGCCAAGGGAGGGCA
Source organism: Verrucomicrobiota bacterium (assembly GCA_040388725.1). GTDB lineage: Bacteria > Verrucomicrobiota > Verrucomicrobiia > Methylacidiphilales > CAMAQI01 > CAMAQI01. Next base: position 26,940 of record JAZKBH010000095.1, on the reverse strand, counting down.
ATGAGTGAAAGTCTCTTTTGAGGATCTGTACTTAAACGCACGGGAGCGGTAAGACTGTCATAGCCAACGGGATTACTAAGAGCCGCGCAGTCATTTCGAAATTCGACAGGAACATTTTGAATGAGTTGATCCGTGTGGCGTTTCATCAACCGATAAAGAGGTTCGCCCAGTTCCAGGTGGTTGGTAATCCCTGTAGTATAATAGGCGAGTTGAATATTGAGATTCGTCCAATACGCCGCCCAGACACTTTTACGAAACCAGGGCCCCATGAGATCAATCGCTGGACAATCGACGCGCGTCGCACTGGCGAGTTTATAAAGTTGAATCCAATAAAAACTTTCAAGTCGTGAATCAGGGAGACTGACAAAGCTGGCTGAATAAAAGTGATGCCACCATTCCCGATGCTTCTCTTCGAGAGCCGAGAGACTTTGTTGACGAGCGCGTTGGAGAGTGGCGATGGCATCGCTCGCTGACCCCGTCGCAGGTGTTAACATTTTTCCCCAACGATTAGCAACGCTCACTCTGACGATTCGCGATCCATCGGATTGAAGGTCATCCGACCACGCGGTGGCGTAATCATCCCCGACAAGAAGGGGCTGAGTAATGACCTCCATCTCTTCTTTTTTCTCCACGGTGAACGGCGGATTCGGAATGTAGACCATCTCCTGTTTCTGTTGAAGTTGGGGTCGAGGATGATTTCCTTGTTCGGGGCGAAATGAAATCGACGCCGAAATTTCTTTTCCTTCTCCTTTTAACTCCAAGAGAATGAACTCCTCCCCGCAAGGGACAAAACATCGGAAATGAAGAGTTCCCTCCGAGGTCTTCAGTTCCCCGTAAACTTCGGCATTCCATAAATCGGTACGGAGATGAACCTCTTGGATCTCTCCCACTGGTGTGAGGAGAAGTTGACCAATGGGAAGACGGCCTGAGGCATAATTACTCATCGGCTTTTCCATTGAGGATCGGTGGTCGTAGACATCCGTTCTTCCAATTTCAAAGCGGAGGGTATTCGGCTTTTGATCATCCTTAAAAAGAATGGCGCCCAGAAGTCCATTCCCCACAAAGGGTCCTTCAAAATAATCGGCAGGCATCCGATCCCAGATCGGATCTTGACGAGCCATGAACTCAGGCCAGGGGACTTGGACCTCAACGGCATGCAAAGAGGTGAGGAACAGAACAAGAGAAAGGAGAAAAAAGAAAAAAGAACTCTCAGATTTTGAGTTATAAATCATTTTATACATTCACTTTCTCTATAGGCGACATGCTTTGCATTAATTTTATCGCATGAGCATCAAGCGAAATACAGGAGTTGCATCGATAAAAGGATGGGGAGGATTATTAAAACTTAAAGAGGGAGCCAGCTCCGCCTGATTAGCGCAAAGCTATTGATAAAAAGAAAAAGATTTCTGAACTCTTATCCTTTCATCCTGATATCGATGCTAAAGCTCTTTCATTTCCTCACTCTTCCATCACCACGCGGAACCCGACCCAATCCAACATAATCCGAGGATAATAGACGTGATAGCGGGAGGCCGACCGGAGATTGAATCCCTGGGAGGCATAATCACCATATTTATCGTCAATCCAAGATCCTCCGCGAATAATCGGACCGAATTCAGAATCGACCTTTAAAAGAGGATCGACTACGGGAAGATCCGAGTAAGGACCATAGAAATCCTCGCAATACTCCCATACATTGCCATGCATGTCATAGAGCCCAAAAGGATTCGGTTGAAGCATCCCGACAGGTTGAGTCCCTGTGGGAGAGTTCTTTTTGAACCACGCGTAAGCAGGGAGATCTTTTGCTGAATTGCCAAAGGAATAACTGGTATTCGTCCCTCCACGACAGGCGTATTCCCATTCCGCTTCCGTAGGAAGTCGATAATGACGACCTTCTTTTTGGGAGAGCCAATCACAAAACGCTTTGGCATCTTTGATCGTGATTAAGACGACGGGATGATCCCCATTCTGAGAAATTCCCGGAGAACGCCACGAAACAATACTTGCATCATCGTTTTTATATTTACCTTTAAGCCAGGCAAAAATTGATTTTTTCGGAGCGGTTTCAAATTCTGTTTTATAACCGGTCGCTTTGACAAATTCCTCAAAATCTTTCACTCGAACCGGATACACTCCGATATTGAAGGATCGTGAAATCGTCACGGCATGGAGCGGCTTTTCATCCTGCGCTCCCTCGACGCTTCCCATGATAAAGCGACCTGAGGGAATTTTCACAAAAGGCATTCCCACCGTGTTCACGCTTTTCTCCAAAGAGCCGACCTTCTCCGGAGTGATTCCCCCTCGGAGATCTTCTGTCAAAGCAAGACGCCAGCTCCCTCCTCCATCATTGGAAACAAGCAAACAAGGATCATGATACTTGATCGCGTTCATAAAAATACCATTCGGCGAATCTTTGAGTTCTTCAGGGATTTTGAATTTCTCTTTTTCTTCAGGCCATTTTTCAAGATACGCCGTCAATTGTTCACTCGTCAGCTCATTCCCATAATAATAATAACTCACAAAAAGACGCCCATCACGATCCCGTGAGACTTTATGATACCAAACACTATAACGCGTTTTGTACGGCTCGACCAAGACCTTCATCGGCTCCCAGCTCTGGCCATCTTTTTTACAAAAATAAACGAGCCGATCCTTATACCCATCGCCTCCCCATCGGGCGATCACATGCAGGGTATCGAATTTATCCATGCACAAACCGACATACGTATAACTCCCCTCCCCCATTTTTGTTTTTTGGATCCCGGACCACTCGGGCTTGGACCATGAGGAGATATCGAAGGGCTTCAGAGAATGAATATACTTGAATGGATCATGATGAGAGCCGAGCAACACATGAAGATAGCCTTTTGAATCGATTTCCATCGAAGGACAATTATGACCATCCGGCTCTTCCTGTCCGTTGCTTCCGAGATAGACAGGAGTGGAGACCTTGCCCGTGGCATGGTCGTAGCGCGTGATATACTGGGGCGTCCCCTCTTCTCCGGAATGAGGGATCTTGCCCGCAAAAACAACAAAGGTGAATCCCTGAAAAGTCCGGGTAATTCCTCCGCCTCCTGAATGCGCAGGTCCCACTAAAGAAATGTCTGAAATTTTGATCGGCGCTGGAATTTGAAGGGTTCCATCCGGCAACTTCTTCGGAAGAAGAATAAAGAGATCATTATTCATGAAGAGACTCAAACAAGGAGGCTCATTGCGTTCGATCGCCGGCATTTCGGCCTCGATATTGCACCAATAAGGGAGCGGGAGAACATAGGTCTCCCACGTGCGACATCCATCTCGGGAGCGCATCAAGACCGAACAAGGCTTCGTACTCCGGGATAAAAAGGCATGCATATAGGCATCGCCTGCCGAATCAAAAACGATTCTCTCCTCGGCAAAAGGCCCAACGGCAAGATCATCGTTCCAAGCTGGAAACGCTTTTTTCAAAAATGGCTTAAAATCAAATTTTACCCATTTTCCGTTTTCGTCCAATGTCTGCACAAATCCATCCGTCGTCCGAATATACGGTCTGTTTTGTGGGTCAAAGGAAATAGTATTCGGGGTGAATTGGGGATGGTAGCCGAGCAACTCCCGTTCGCCTTTATAGAATTTCTGATGAACAATCGGCGTATAAATGTTGGCTCCCGGACGATATTCCGGAATCTCAGATGGATTTTGAAGAGGAGTATTCTCAGAAATCGGATGAGATTTTCGACAGGAAACGGTGAATAGGCCAATTCCTAAGAGGAAAAGAAAAAGAATTCCCTTTACGGAAAGCTTCACTATTAATTTCGTGTTTTTGATATTTTTTTTCATAGAGAGAGTCCTTTTTCCAGTTTAAAAATCAGGGGTGGTTGCAAATTTCCAGGAGCGTCCTGCGTTTTCAGAAAGCATCACCACCAATTCCGAAGAGCCGGGGGTATATAAAGGACCTCCTCCCTCGGGAGGGATTCCTTTTTTCTCTTTCTCCACCCACCGATTCAATCCTTCTTCGGCGAACGGCCAGATAAAACGCGCAAAGGCATAACTCTCTCGATTTAAATTCGCCATGAAAGATTGATCATAAAAAGAGATAAAAAAACGGTTCCGTTCCCGATCATAAGCCACTTTGTGATACCACACGTGATAGCCACTATTAAACGGGACCGCTAAACTTTTTTCCTTCTCCCATTCCCCTCCGGCATTTTTTCGAAGAACCGAGAGACGGTGATTATAGGCTCTACTATCCGAACGCACCACACAGAGGAGATTATCATCCTTATCGCAATTCAGAGAAGCATACGAAACATAGGAAGGAATGAGAGATCCTGACTCATAAGGGACATAGATCGGAGAACTCCACGCTGTAATGTCGCCGGGATTCAGTGAGCTGACATAATAAAGGGGATTCACATGTCCATTAATCACCACATGCAAAATTCCTTTACTATCCGCTGTAATCGCCGCCCAATTATGATCATCCATCGCCTTCCCTCCATAACCAATAAAAACAGGATCACTGAGCTTCTGAGTTTTTCGATCATACGAAACAATATACGTCGGAACTCCATCCGAAGCCTTAAAGTCCCCTTTTCCATCATGGAATGAGAACGTCATCAACCTCGCCGGATGATTTTCAGGAATCGGTGGAATTTGTTTTAACCACTCTTCTCGACTCATGCCATTGACCACATTCGCGCCCTCGGTGATCAGTGGTTTTTCCGGCATCACGCCATAGACATAAAATATCTTATCGCCCTGGGTTAACACAAAATTGCCCCCTCCTGAATGAACGGGACCCGCAAGGCTGTTTTTAGAAGCCAAGATCGGAGAAGGGACCAACAAAGTTCCTTCTTTTTGTTTTTCAGGAAGAATCAAATAATGGTTTTTATCTCCAAAATTTTCCCCCATTTTTTTATAAGCGGAGAGAAGGATCACGGGAGGACGTTTGAGGCAGTCTTCGTTATGTCCATCCAGCTTTTCAAAGTCAGCAGATCTCCCGGGAAGCGGATAAGTCACCCAGGTGGCTCCACGGTCGCGGGAATGAAGTAAAATCGCGTGCCGATATTTTGCATCAACTTCCTTCCCATTCGCATCCACTCGAGAGACCTCTTCCAAGAGATAAAGATCCCCGTCGTTGTCGAAACGAATCACGGGATCGACCCGCGATCCAATTCGAATCCCCTCCCATCCATTTTGATGGCCATAATTTTCAAGTGCTTTATAGAAATCAAAACGAGTCCACTTTCCGGCCGCGTCCATTCTCTCAATGACCCCGTAATTCCGAAGATAAGCTTTTCCCTTCGGATCAAACGAAACATAACCGGGATCATATTTCGGATAATAACCGTACCGACTTTGGGAGGCGTTAAAATAGCAGGTCTGAACCTCGGGCTCGCCGGCCTCTAACGGATGTGCAATTTCAGGAAGCGTATGGTTCAAACGAACCGGAGTCTCTTGTTTGTCCGAGAACCGTAGATATTCCGCAACAGGAGCCATCGGTTTTACCACAGCGATCGGATAAGTGGCATTCGAGGCAATCGGTTTGATCGCATCAAAATAAAGAACCGTTCGAGGATCCGGATTCTGCCATTTGGATTTTGCAAAAAAGGAGATCGCATCGACCTTCTGCCAGCCGACTGGACTTCCGACGGTGGTAAAGGCAGAAAAGGGAATAGCGATCTCTTTCCATCCGACCCAATCCACCTTGAACTCCGAGCGGTAGTAATCGAGAAAATAGGTCTCCGGCGCATCCGATTGAATTCCAATCTCGATCACATCTCCCGTGGCCACGGCCGAATAGATCGAGATTAAAATTCCTGAAAAACCTTTCCAATCATGGACAACCGTTCGACAGGAGATCGTCGGATATTTCGCATGATTTCCCCACTCCAATGACGATTTCCCCTCCTTCACATATTGGGTCGAAAGGGAGACTCCTTGAGAAAGCTTTTTGAGCTCGAGCGGCGGAAACTTCCAGTCGGGTCCTTGTCCCCCATGCTCTAGACGTTTCACATCGGACTTTGCTCCCTCTAAAAGCTCAAAGGGAGCCGTGACCCAGGGTCGAACCGATTCAAAACTCATTGCAGAGTCCACCTCACTCCCTCCGTTCCAGGTCGCAAACCGATAGGGAGCGGAATTTAAATGCGCGATCCCTCCCATCGCCCAAACAAAAATAAGTATTCCGAAAACAAGTGCAGTAGTTTTCAGAAATCCGGTTGAGATCATTTTAGTTTTTTTTCGTTTCGAAATATTCATGATCTCTCTTTTTTTGATGGCGAAAACAGTTTCGAATTTCCGCCCATTTTAAGGTTGTTTAGAAATTGCGGAGGCTGAATTTAAAGTTTCTAAAACAATCTTGGCCACTTGCAATCCCTGAAGTTTTTTCCCTTCAGGACTCCAGTGGGCGGTATCCCCCGGACGGACCAAAGCCATATTTTTTACGGAGAGTGAATAAAGATCGTCGATCGGAATCCCGATTTCACTCAACACCCGAGAGGCCATCTGATTTCGTTCATCAATCGTTTTATTATCGGGTCCTAAGGCAGCGCGCGGAGTCGGAGTAAACAGAGGAGTCGTGTTCACCCAGATCAATTTAGCCCCTTTGGAGTTTTGAATCACCGTCTGAATATAATCCCGAAACAAAGGCTCATAGGCTCCTGCGACCACACGTTCCGGTTGCCACGAATGGAGTCCCTGATCATTAAAATGAATCACCGCATAGGAATCCTGAGCCAATACCTTGAGAATTTCCTTCTTGAGAGCTTCAGGCGCTCCCAATCCCAAGCCGGTAAAAAAACAATCGACGATCGCTTTTCCCTGAAGCTCCTGAATGACGGTCTCTTTGTATCCGATCGAGATCGAGTCTCCGATTAAAAGAACACGGGGAAGTCGTGGGTCGACCTGCGTCGATTTTTTAAAACCCCAAACACCTCCATCGGCATTCAACCCCTTTTTTTCGTCTTCTTTTACAGAGGAAGGAGTCTCGGCATTCGTCCAATTGAAAGCGAGAAGCGAAAGACAGAAAAAAAACGTAAATGTTTTTTGAGATATTTTTTTTAAGTTCATAGTCAATCCTTTCAGGTCGATTTGATGGAGATGAAAAATCATTAAAAATGTTTAAGTGAAGTTTGTGGTCTTTTTACAAAAGGGTTCATAGAGAGAGATCTTTTTCTCCAGCTCAGAACGAATCCAGGAATTAATATGAGCGCAATACCACGATCCCTCCGAAAGGCCCGCGCGATTCGCCCGTTGACGCGCCTCTTTGAGAAAACGAACAGCCTTACGAAAATCCCCTAAAGCTTTCTTTAACATCGGAGTTCCTCCTCCATTGTGATACTGAGCCAGAGCGCAAACGGCACTTTGTTGAAAGGCCATTCCTTTGAGTTCTGCCGCTTCAAATTCACCGCGGAGGATTTCTTTCTTCGCCAAAATCTTTTCACGATCCGAGCCTGACGCTTTAATTTTCTTTTTAAATTTTTGAACTGAACTCATCAGTTCTTTCGAAGAACGATGATAGATCTGCGTGATCTCCCGTCCAAAGGGCTGGGTCGTCTCCGGAAGCCAACGATAATCCATATAGCCGCCGGTATCATGTCCACAAAACCGCATGGCCGAAGTAAAAATAGCCGCACGCTCGCGGAGATAGGCGCTCCAGGTCTGAGAATTTTTCGGAGCCATCGCCTTCGCCAAATCCCGAATAAATTGATTCTCTGTCAATCCCTCATTCCAGTGAGCCTTCGCAAAAACCAACATGTTATATTCTGGAGCAATCGCGGGGCCAGCAACTTGCAACGCGAAGTGACACTCGATTCCATGCTCGAGATAAGTCTTCATGTCCTCCAAAATAATCCCCGGAAGAAAGGGATAAACACCGCGAAATAAAATTTGATCAAAATAATACTCAAAGGTGTGACTATCATTGATCCCCTTGAATTTCTTTTCCCACGCCTTCAAGGCCTGTAAATACCAGCGGTTTCGAGGACAAGAGGAATCATCCAACGCATGCCCATAACAACGCTCGCGCGGAGCAAAAAGAAGAAAGGCTTCACGGGAAGCTTTGATCTGATCCCCAGGAAACATCGTATCATGATAAGCCAAGACGGGGATTCGAACTTTAAACTCCTTGGCAACCTCGCTCAGATGACCCATCGCCAAGAGAGCCTGATCGGTGGGGGAAAAAGAACGGCAGGAGGAACAGAGACACCATCCTCCAGAAGGAAGATCATCTCCCCAGGCATGAAAGGCGTGGACCCCCTCCGTTTTCTTCAATTCTTTCCGAAAATTGGATTGAAGTACCTGCTTGGCGCGGGGATTCGTCACGCACAGATTGGAATCTTTTAAACGCTTCCCACCAAAATCTTCGGGTTGAAACATTCGAAAATATTCAGGATTTTTTTCATATAAATCCCGAGGCATTAATTGACTCAATCCATGCCCTCCGACCTCCAGACGTAATCCCAGTTGTTCAGCCAACGGTTGATCCTCGATTTTATGCGAGAGCGCGTTGAATCGAAGTTTCGCATAAAACTTCAACCACTCTTCGACGGAGTAATCCTGAACATATTTTTCAAGTGACTCCCAAAAAACACCGCGATACGGGAAACGGGGATTTTGAACGGATCTTCCTTTTTTGAGGGGAGCCATCTTTTCCGGAGCCCACTCCCCTTCTTCTCCTGGCAATAAAAAAACAAAACCCCAACGCTCGGCCAGATCGTAAACCGCATTCAAGATTCCTTTTTCCTGAACGGCTCCCAAAAGAATTTCGTGATCTAAAACTTGGATCGAATATCCATCATCCCGTACGCCATTGACCCCGGATTTCGAAGATTTTTTGAGCGCCCCTCCCTTTTGAGTGACCATCAACGTCGTATGATGAAATGCCAATGAAGACTGAACTCCCTGCACCGCAAATCCGAGACGGCGTAAAATCCGTTGAAGCTCTTCGACCGCATAACGATAACAGGGACGACCCTGAATCTCTCCATGCACAATTAAAAGCGGGTCTGATTTTTGAAACATGATATTTTTTGAGTATAGATTTTGATCTTCAAAAATAACGGATACGAGAATTCACTGAATGAGATCCAACGATCATCGTTCCATCTCGGCCTTGATCCTCTGAAAAAGCTGCGTTCCGATATATTCCAATCCTTTCGGATTTTGATGAATCGTATCGAGGAAAAACGTCGCACGAAATGTGCTCTCTAGTCCCAAGTAGGCCGACAAGGTATCGACATACCCCGTTTGGTTCTGCTCTGCTGCCAGCTGGATACCCGGAGCAATCTTCTCCACGACACCGACGGTGGCCCTCTTTTGATCATCGAGTCGAGGAACGCCGCTCAAGAGAATGATATCCGCTTGCCCCCCCGTTCCTTGACGAACCCGAGCAATTAAAGCGCTGATCTGTTGACGAAAGGTATCGGCGGTAAAATCGGGTCGAAATTCGGTCTCCTTGCAATCATTGGCCCCAAACATGATACAGACAAGATCAGGATCCGGCATCGTCCGCAGGCTTCGAGGGAGAATGATAGTCCCGTAACGAACGCTCTGTCCTCCAATTCCCGCATTCACCACCTGACTCTCAATGCCATAGGTCTCTTTCAACATTTTTGCACAAAAATAACCGTAGCTGTGATCTCCTCCAAGGTCGGTGATTGAATCCCCGAGTAAGAGAATTTTAAGGGGCTGCTTATTTTTGATCTTCGAAATCGTCCGGGAAAGCCCCTGATCATAGGACAAAGAAGGAGGAGGTGAAATCTTATCCTCGACCCGAATATTGCGAACCTGAAGAGAATAGGAGGATGGATAATATTTGTAGAGAGGGCACCCCGTGCCGAATCCTAAAAAACGAATCTTGCCCGGATCAAGATTCAGCGTGGAGGTCCGAGCCACGATGTTTTTGTTGTAGGGAAGATAGTTTTGAACAAAGTCCTCCCATCTTAAAGTCACTTTTTGCCAATCCGTCGAAGCGAGAGGAAAAAGGGCTTCATATCCCAGAGTCGTCACATCCGCCTGATCTCCTAAAAAAAGACTCCCGTAAAAGGTCGATCCATCTCCTTTGACCTCGAAAGAGATTCCTTGACCCGCAAGAGGAGCCTTCCATGAGGTGATCACTGAAGTTCTGCGCGGCGTCTTCTCCTTTTCCTGATGATCTTGAATTTTGAGAACTGAAATTCCCTCCTCCACCGCGGTCGAGACCTCAAGATTAGGCCCGCTCTTTATCGCTTTCGACCAATCCGGTTCCGTTACGATGGCCTCCTCGCCCACAAGAGGGGCAACGAAAGCATAAACAATCGAACATCCTACAATGAAATTACGCGTTAAAATTTGTTTCATTTCATTGAACCTTTTGTGAGGGGTCATGGTGGTATGGTTTATTTTTTGGCGCTCCAATAAAAATCTTCCAAAGAACCCCCGCCTGATCTTCAAGAGAAAATCATCACGGAAAAAAGAGAGAACTCAAGAGAGATTTCCGACCTTGGGATCGGAGTCTCTCTTTTTAAGATTTCGAGTCAGAACCAAAGCGATCAAGAAACCGAACCCGATCATGACATCTTGCGACGGTTCAGGAACCGCAGAAAAGGAGAGATGGCCTGCGGTATCAAGATTATAGACATACATCGCGCTATCGTAGCCAGTCAGAACGACATTGGTTGCACTTCCGCTCGAAAACCCACTAAAGACCGAATAATTCGTTCCATAATCAAATCCACTTCCCAAGGTCAGATTCAAGGTCGCATTCGATAGACTCCACGTCCCCGATCCACTTCCGATGATCTGATCCGAAGTCGTATCCAATGTCAGAGAAATCGTGGCATTCGAAGCACTGAAATTCTTTCCGGAGGCAAGCGATAAAGTCCCTGCCGAAGCGCCATTGAGAAGAAGAGTTCCTCCGGTTACGACCACATCTCCTTTGGTCGAAAATGTCGCTTGATTCAAATTCAACGCACCGCTTTGAACCTGCAATCCGCCGATGGGAGCACTGCTGGTCAATGTTGCCGCATTCGAGACTGTTGCCGCTCCCGTATAAAGGAAAGTGGATCCTGCATCAAAAGTAGAAGAGGCACCACCGGCAACACTCAAAATATTCGCAGATCCGTTTCCGCCCGTAGCATTCAAAATGACGTTGTTTCCAATAATCAATGAATCCGTCGAGAAAACATTTCCGCTGGAATCTTTCACACCCAAATCAAAGGATTGTGCTTTGATTTTTCCGCCAGTAGCAGAGGACTTCAATTCCCAATTATTCGACAAAGCGGCTGTGCCATTGAAGAGAGCATGTCCTAGCTTAAAACCAACCGTCGAAGATGTTCCATCAAAGGTGTATCCATTGAGGTCGACTGAAAAATAGGTCGCCGCATTGCTTGATCCCGTTGCTCCGTTGGAAATCAATACTCCGGTCGACGAGGAAGTTAAATTACTTCCTATTTGAAAAATATTTTTGGCGTCTGATCCTCCATTTCCAAACGACACTACTCCAATTTTTTGCTGAGCCGAAGTGGAAGTAATGGTATGGGTATACGTATTTCCAGTTCCTCGATTTCCATCCATCTCCCGCAGAGTCACATTTCCTAAATCGACAGCAGTATTCAACGTTTGAACGTAATTGGTATGCGTTGCTGAATTACTCCCATCGGTAATCGACATCGTAAAGGTAGGGGCCACCGTTGTCGTGACATTTGAAGAACTCACATTTTGATAAACAGCACCCGATCCAATCGTATTCGTCAATCCATGGAGAATAAGAGAACCGGCTCCTGCGGGGGCATCCGAAATCGACTTAAAAGTTCCGCCCTCCCAATCGAAAGTTCCATTCACCTGAAAACGACTCTGCGTTCCATTTGTGACCCCGCCGACAACATACGAAGTACCATGCACAGAAACGAGACCACTATTCATCGTAAAAAGATCACTTCCTCCTAACGCCCCGTTTTTAGTTCCAATCGTAACATACGGAGTTCCCGTGGATGGAGCGGCGACATTCAATGTCCCTCCATTCAACGTCACACTCCCTGTCATCGCCAGAAATCCCGCCGGGGTCGATCCATAGCCGATTTGGAGAAGACCTCCGGAATTGAGGGTCAACCCACCTGCCGCATTGAAGGCCGTATAATTTGCCAATGAACTCGAATTTGCACCAACCAAAGAAATTTCGGCTAACGATCCCGCTGCACTGGATCCCAACACGATCCCGTTCGTGACCGTCAATGAGGGAACTGCGGTGACTCCCGAAGTGAATTGAAGAATATTGCTCACACCTGCTGTCGTTTCGTTCATCGTCAGATCAGAAATCGTCAGACTCGAAGCGTTATCAAAACTCACCGTGCGATTCGAGGTCGCATTCCCTAAAACCACGGAATCATTCGTCGCAGGGAGGGATGCACTATCCCAATTTGTCGTTCCACTCCAATTCCCCGTGACACCCGTCCAAGTGATGGTCGCCCCCGAAAGAGATCCCGATAATAGAGATGCGATAACCCCAAGAACCAATCGCGTGGCGTGTAAATGTGTTCGTTTCATACAAGCAAGATATTCCAGGTTTTATGAAAGTAAAGTATTTTTTCATGAAAATTAATATAATTACATTTAAAATAAACCGTTAAGCCCTGTTTCTAGAGACAAAAATAATTTTCCACGAAGAAAAACGGAGCAATAGAGGAGAATGCTATATTGACATCACGCCGAGTTCTTCGGGAAAGAACGAGACGCCCGAGCGGAGTGATGGGTTGCAGAAAGCAACTTGAATGAGCCAGGAAGCGAATGAACCATCACGGAGCCGGAGACCGCATGACATCGCATGATTCTTTGGACAGTAAGGACGGAGAATGGCATCGATATCAGGATGGGGAGGATCTTGAAATTGAAATAAGGAAGCCTGTTTCGACAAATCGGAGATCGAATGCCTTATTAAGTAAAAAGGACCTCCGCATTTCTATCCTCTTCATCCTGATATCGATGCAAATTTTCTCTTAGGTTGACACCTATGCGACATGAAACCGGGATAAATCATCGTCGCTCTATTTTTTAAATTTCTCATACAGAATCTGGAATAAACAGAAACGCCTCTACGTCGTACCGTAGAGACGTTGTGCGAGAAACTCCCTTTATCCGAAATTTTTAATCAATCGCCCATCTCCTTTAAAACTGCAATCCGTTTCAAATTAAGAACGACATCCTCTTTATCCTTTCCGATTGGTGGAGGCCCATGGAAATTGAATGCCAAGACATTAAATTCTTCACTGAAGGAAGAAGGATCCAAATGAAAACTTTGAGTCGCCCCACTCTGACTGACATCCACCCGATACGCTTTATTTTCCCCTTTCACATCTCCTTCATCCATTTTTCGCGTCACCGTCAGAACAATCTCCTGCCAATCCCTTCCCAAAGGTTTCCCCTTTTTTGGAGGTGGACTCACTTGCTTTGCTCGGGTTGTATCCCCCGAGAGAAAACCGGAGAAACCACGGGAATCCATGACTTGATTCACATAAATTTGATTCTGAACTAATCCGAATCCGAGAGCCGTCCAAATCCCATGATCGCCATTACTGGGCCCCACTTTCAGATCTCCCAGATGATAGAGTCCCAATCGAAACTCGCTATTCCCTGAGTCACTCCTCAATTCAATCACTAGGGTAATCTTCTCAAGTACTCCCAGCTTAACGGTCGGAAAGCCGATCCAAACAAGAGCACTCCCCCCTACATCACTGGTTGCTTCCAACACATTTTCCGAGTCACTCTCCGTATATCGTATCCTACTCCCTCTTCCATACGCATAGTAAGGAACATCATTCACCTTGAGAGGTAAAACTTTGTTTGAAAATTCAAAGGGATCCAGAAGGGAGGTCTTAGAAAATTTCTGATCCAAAATACTTTCCGACCATAAAATTTTAGGCGAGAGCATGAGAGCCAAAGCCAATGCAAAAAATCCTAACCGCATATATCGATTCATCACGATCCCCATTTCTATTGTTCTCTTCATTATTTCACTTTGATTTCTATTTTTCAATCTATTCAATTCACGGAGTTGCAAAATCAGCGGTGGTTGCAAATTTCCACGATCGCCCTAAATCACTGGAAAGTAAGACCGTCATCTCTGAAGAACCCGGGGTGTACAAAGGGGCACCTCCCTCCTCAGGAATTCCTTTTTTCCCCTCATCCACCCAACGATTCAATCCCTCTTCTCCGAAGGGCCAGATAAAGAGACAAAAAGCATACGCATCTCGACTTAAATTTTGCATAAAAGAGAGATCATAAAAAGCGATTGTAAAACGGTTTCGAGCGCGATCATAGGCGACCCGGTGATACCAAATATGATAGCTCCCGTTAAAGGGAATCACCAAATCCTGCTCCTTCTCCCATCCTCCTCCTGCGGGCTTTCGGAGAACCGCTAACCGATGGTTGTAAAACTTGGTATCCGAACGAACAACGCAAAGAAGATTATCATCCTTGTCGCAATTGAGAGAAGCGTAAGAGACGTAGGAGAGCTCTCGCGATCCAGGCTCGCAGGGAACATAAATCGGTTGAGTCCACGCCGTGATATCCCCCGCCTTGAGGGAGCTTACATAGTAAAGCGGATCGATATGTCCATTAATCACGACATGCAGGATCCCTTTGCTATCGGCCGTAATCGCCCCCCAATTATGCTCATCAATCGCCTTCCCTCCAAACCCAAGAAAAACTGGCTCACTTAACTTCCGTTCTTTGCGATCGTAAGAGACAATGTAAGTCGGTATCCCCTCTGCCGCTTTGTATGTTTTTTTCCCATCATTCGAAAAGAAAGCCATCAATCTCGCGGGATGATTTTCAGGAATAGGCGGAATTTGCTTCATCCATTCTTCCCGATTTATTTTTTCCTCCGCTCCGCCCTCATTTTTGATGACCAGTGATTTGTCAGGAACAAGTCCATAGAGACAAAATATCTTCTCTCCCTGGCTGATGATAAAATTTCCTCCCCCCGAGTGGACAGGGCCAGCCAAACTATTTTTTGCAATCAAAATCGGAGGAGGAATCAAAAGTCCTCCTTCCTTTTTCTTTTCAGGAAGAAGAAGCGAGATCTCTCGGGAATCCCCCTTTTTCATCTCGGTCAGAAGAATCACAGGAGGATTTTTGAGCGCCTCTTCATTGTGCCCATCCAACTTCTCAAAGTCGGCCCCTTGCCCGGGAAGCGGATAAACGGCCCAGGTCTCCCCATGATCTCTTGAATGAAGTAATACCGACTTATTCTCCAATATGCGCGCCTCTTTCCCAGGCCCCTCTAATCTCCTGAGCCCTTCGATAAGATAAAGATCTCCCTCCTGATCAAAACGAATCACCGGCTCTTGAGGGCTTCCGAGGGAAATCCCTAACCATCCCTGTTGATGCGCAAATTCTTCCAGCGTCTTCTTTAAATCAATGCGCTTCCATTTTCCATCGGCTCCCAAAACATTTATAATATCATAACTTCGAAGATAAACCTTCCCGCCTAAATCGAAGGAGACGTATCCTGGATCGTATTTTGGATAGTAGCCGTATCGACTTCTGGACGACTGATAATAACAGGTCTGCACCTCAGGCTCCCCTTCTCCTAACTGCTGAGAAATCTCCGGAAGATCGTGATTGAGATGAACCGGCGATTGAAACTTATCCCGAATCACAAAAAATGAAGGAGAGGAATCCTGAGACGGAGTCCCTGTTGCAGGAACTGCATCCTTCGCGGTAAGAAGCTTCAACGCATCCAGATAAAGGACCGTTCGAGGATCTGGCGTCTGCCATTTCGATTTCGCGAAAAAAGAGATCGCATCGACCTTCTGCCAGCCGACGGGATTGCCGAAGGCGGTAAACGCAGAAAAGGGAATGGAGACCTCTTTCCATCCGACCCAATCGACGGTAAATTCAGCGCGGTAATAATCGAGAAAATAGGTTGTTGCGGCATCGGATTGCACCCCGACCTCAATCACATCTCCCGTGGCTACTTCCGAGTAGATCGAGACTAAAATCCCTGAAAAACCTTTCCAATCATGGTTAATCGTTCGACAGGAGATCGTCGGATATTTCGCATGATTCCCCCATTCCAACGACGATTTCCCTTCCTTCACGTATTTAGTCGAAAGGACTGCTCCCTGAGCAAGATCGGCCTCTTCGGCAGGGGGAACATTCCAAGGAAGACGTGCCATTGCCCGATTGCTCATCTTGAGATCCAATTTTGCGCCCTCAAGAAACTCGAACGGAGCCGTGACCCATAAACCCGCTTCTTCAAAGCCTAATGCGCTCTCGATTGATCCTTCTCCCCCCGAAGAATGAGACTCTGATTTGAGGGGAGAATCACTTTTATCCTCTGCAAAAGAGAAACAAAAAAACGCAAAAAAAAGAGCTCCCGCTATTCGCAAAACAATGAGGGAATTGCCTTGGTTCATACCAAAGCTTAATCCTCAACGTCAAAAAGTAAACTTTTTTTCATGAAATTTAACGAAATTAAGTCTCTCGCCTTAGAAAGACTCTTATCCCATCTTTTCATCCAAAGTAGGCTTTTGAGAAACACCCTACGTAAATACCTTCAAAGACAATTTGAATAGGAAAATCAGTCCCGACAACAATCGAGATGCGAAGACTTAAAAAATGGATCGCCAAAATAGCGACCCCCCGAGTGACGAAGAACCCAGAAAGTGTCTTTGTATCTGTTTTTCCTGTAAATCCTGTCCATCCTGTCAAAAAATCAGGGATATTTTGGGAATTCCTAACGGAAAAATAGCTTAAAGCTTTGCGCAAGACTTACGTTCAATCAAAGAGGTTCCCACCGTCAAATGGCGTACTTTCCCTTCGGGATTTTCCATTTGATACTGGAGAAGATCGACCGCCGCACGTCCAATTTCAAACTCAGAAAGCGAGACACTCGTTAACGCAGGATTCGAATGCTGCGCCAAATCCGTATTCATAAATCCAATCAAAGAGAGATCTTTGGGGATGGAAATCCCTTTCGAGGCCGCCACCTGCATCAGAGCAAACGCATAAACATCCGCCGCACAGAGAATCGCTGTCGGACGTTTGCTTTTCAGAGCGAGCAACCGATTTAAGCCGGTCTCCATCACCTCGTTCAATGTCTCTTTTTGAGAATCTCGCACAACGACCTGAATCAATTGAGGATCTTCATTCAACCCCAGAAGAGGGATTAATCGGCGAAAGGCCTCTTCACGTTCCATATGATGAACCGTCTGAGGAATTCCCTGATATCGATCCGCCATAAATCCAATGGAGCGATGCCCAAGACTTTTGAGATAACAAAGGGCTTGATAAACGCCATTGAAATTATCGCACATCACGGAGGAAACCGAATGCGAGGGCTCGCGACTCATGACCATCACCAGCGGAACTCGTTGCTGAATTTTTTGAATCCAATCGAGCGAGACATTCGATCCGATCTTCAACACAACCCCCATGACCGATCGATCACTAATAAATGCAGGAAGCCGTCCGTTTTCAATATCGTCCCGACAGGAGGAAAAAAGAACATTCCCCTGACATCGAGAGACCTCTTGATCAATTCCCTCGAGAAAACCTTGTTGAAACGAATCCCCGAAAATAACGCCGCCACTTTGCTCCTGCAAATCGACGAGATAGCCGACCGTCCCCATCGCCGACTTCGGAGAAGATTTTATTTTTTTAGAGGAGTCAGAACTAAAATAACCGAGCGTTTTCGCCGCATTCTGAACGAGCCCCACCAGCTCCGGATTGACATCTGTTTTTCCATTTAAAACACGGCTGGCCGTCCCAATCGAGACCCCGGCTTTCGATGCAATATCAATCAATTTTACTTTTTTCTTAAATCTCGGCTTCATAAAATCACTTTCATAATTCAAAAGAAAATCTACCGAATTGCAATTTATTTTATGATCTTTCATAGAATTCCTATCCTAAAAACGCCTTCCTCATGAAATTTACGTTTACTTTATTTCGACCTTCTCCTATCAAAACGAAATCTTATGAGCGATACTTCATGGAACAATTACCGACGTCTCGATTTCATTTCGAAGGGCCGTCCCGCCATTCTTGTTTTTCCTCATCACGCCCGTCCCGGAAATCCATGGATCTGGCGTACCGAATTCTTTGATGCCTTTCCACAGGCCGATATCGCCTTATTGGCAGAAGGATTTCACCTCGCTTATCTCGACATTCAAAATCTCTATGGCGGTCCAACTGCCATGGAAGCGATGGATCATTTTTACGAGCAAGTCATCCACGATTTTAAACTTTCTCCAAAAATGATATTGGAAGGACTCAGTCGAGGGGGGCTCTTCGCTTTTAATTGGAGCGCCCGGCAACCAGGGAAGGTCGCGGGACTTTATGTCGACGCTCCCGTGTGCGATTTCAAAAGCTGGCCCGCAGGTCTTGGTTCAGGAACGGGCTCGCCTGAAGACTGGGAAAGATGCAAAAAAGTCTACGGCCTTTCCGATTTTGATGCTCTCGCCTATCCCGGCAATCCCGTCGATAATCTTAAACCGATCGCACAAGCGAAGATTCCCATTTTTGCGGTCTGTGGAGATAGCGACGAGGTCGTACCAATGGAAGAAAACATTCAAGTCGTTGAAAAACGTTTCCTCGAATTAGGAGGAAAAATCGAGCTGATGATCAAACCAGGCTGCGGTCATCATCCCCACAGCTTAGAAGATCCGACTCCTATTGTTCAGTTTGCTCTCTCTCTTTTCCCCATCTCATAGATTAAGTCAAATCCCGCATTCAAAACTAAAAGAGGAGCGCCATCGGTCTACCCCAATTTTTGTCCCGTAGGCGTCGACTTAAGAAAAATAAAATACCGTTTTCACCACAGAGAAAAGGCGGAGGCACAGAGTTTTGAAGGATTGTTGATCTCACCTTTTCATGGACATCATCCATGAAGGGCGGGACCACGAATTAACTTAAATGCGTTTATTATTCCAACAGGTATTTCAGAATAATCTTCCAAAACTCTGTGCCTCCGCCTTTTCTCTGTGGTGAAAACGGTATTTTACTTTATTCTGTTTTATAAATTAAATTTCATGAAATTTAATTAAATTACTTGCCAATAAGTCATATCAAAGTAAATTTACTTCAGAAAAAGAGCTCTCTTCCAAGAATTAAACAAAAACGGTACTTTTATGACAAATCGATCCTTTAAACTCACTCCAGGACTTGTTTCAGTCACTTTCCGTCCGATTCCCGCGAAAGAAGTCATCCGTCTCGCCTCTCTCGCAGAAATAAAGGGGATCGAATGGGGAAGCGATATTCATTTGAAGCCAGGCGATTTCGAAACCGCCGATCTGATTCGCACCGAATCGATCAAAAATGGGATCGAGGTTTTTTCATATGCCTCTTACTATCATGCCGGGACTTCTCAACCCGAGGAATTTGACCAAGTCCTTGAGACTGCTGAAAAATTAGCATCCCCAAGAATACGAGTTTGGGCAGGAAAATCAGAGGCAAAGGATATCTCGACCAAACAATACCATCAAGTGATTGATGATCTTCTCCGTATTTCAGACTTGGCGAAAAAAAGAGGGATCGAAATTGGAATTGAATATCACGGAGGCACTTTGACGGGAACCGTCGACTCCACTCTCGCGCTCTTCAAATCTCTTGGAGATGAAAATATTTTTTCCTATTGGCAACCCTCTCAAAGAACTTCCGTAGAAACAAACCTTCGGGCCATCGAACAATTGGGCCCTCTCATTCGGATGGTTCATTGTTTTCATTGGGATTACACGGCGACCGAAATTATCCGTCGTCCTTTGACAGAAGGATGGGAAGACTGGCAGCTCTATTTAAAGGCTTTACAACAGTTTACATCCGCGGAGATTATTTCGATCGAGTTTATACAAAACGACGACCCCGATCTCTTCATGAACGACAGCAAAACCCTTCGATTATGGATCGAAAATAGCCATCTACTCTCTCTCGTTGCATCCTGATTCATTTATCGAAAAAATAATATTAAAATAAGGATTTCTATGATGTCATGGATTGATTGGGCTGTCTGCATTCTTCCCCTTGTGATTATTTTGTTTATCGTAAAGCACTGCTCCCGATACTCAAAAACCGTGAGTGCCTTTCTTTCGGCAGAACGGTGCGCAGGTCGTTATTTAATCTGCAATGCACGGGGAGAGGGAAGCACCGGGGCGATTAGCATCATTGCCATTTTTCAGGTCATTAGTATCGCGGGCCTCACTTATTTTTGGTGGAGCAATCTCACTCTCCTGATCTCCACCATTACCGTCCTTTCCGGTTTTGTTCTTTACCGCTATCGAGAGACCCGTGCGATGACTATCGCTCAGTTTTTTGAGATCCGTTACAGTAAAAACCTACGTCTCTTTTCCGGATTTCTCGCCTTTCTTTCTGGTATTATTAATTACGGGATCTTTCCTGGAGTGAGCGCTCGCTTTATCGTCCATCTTTGCGGGCTTCCTGCCTCAATCCTGATCGGCCATTTTCCCATTCCTACCTATGTCGTGATCATGGTTTTAGGACTCTCTTACGCACTCTATGTCAGCATGAGTGGAGGACAGGTCACGATCATGATTTCGGACTGCATTATGGGAATTTTGGCCGGAGTTTTTTATCTCGTGATTTGCATTATCCTTCTTCATTTTTTCCGATGGGATCAGATTTTTTATTCGCTTTCAAATCAACCTTCCGGAAAAAGCCTCATCAATCCATTTGATTCCTCCTCCCTTCAAAACTTTAATATCTGGTATATTTTCATCAGTATTTTGATCGGCGTTTATGGAACCATGTCTTGGCAGGGAGGGCATGCGTATAATAGTTCCGCAGAATCCCCCCACGAAGCAAAGATCGCCAGTGTTCTCAGCGGATTTCGAAATGTCTCCACGATGTTTTTTATCATGCTCCTCGGCATTTGCGGCTACACCTATCTTCATCATCCGGATTTCATTGTCGGTGCCGCTGCGGTGCAAGAAAAGCTCAAGTTGATCGAAGAAGCTCAAAACCGCGATCAAATGCAAATTCCCCTCGCCCTCGTCGAAATACTTCCGATCGGAGCTCGCGGATTACTCTGCCTTGTCATGCTCTTCTCCTGGATCGCCGTCGATGGCTCCTATCTTCACTCATGGGCAAGCATCTTTGTCCAAGACATCATTCTTCCCGTTCGAAAAAAACATTTCTCACCCCAAGAACATTTATCATGGCTTCGCTGGAGTATCTTCGGAGTCGCCCTCTTCGGCTTTCTTTTTAGTCTCTTCTTTCATCAAACGGATTACATCTTAATGTTCTTCCAAATTACCGGATCGATTTATGTCGGAGGAGCTGGGGCAGTCATCATTGGTGGACTTTATTGGAAAAAAGGAACCACCCGAGGGGCTTGGTTTGCTTTCCTGATCGGGTCGACCCTCTCCGTCGGGTCGATCATTCTCAAACAAATCAATCCCCACTTTCCCGTCAATGGTCAGATTCTCGCTTTAGGATCGACCCTTGCCGCTCTCATTTCTTACGTCGTTGTCTCTCTTCTCTCTTATAAAGAGGACTTCAATATGGATCAGATGCTTCACCGAGGGGTCTATCGAACGCAAGGCATCCAATTAAAAACCACCTCTTCCTGGAAGGAACGTTTTCTCGGTCTGATTGGGATCAATGAAGAGTATTCCAAAACCGATCGATGCTTGGCATACGGTCTTTTTGGATGGACCTCTTTTTGGTTTTTGACTTTCATTCTCATCACCACTTGGAACCTATTCTCCCCATGGCCTCTGATCTGGTGGTCCACTTATTGGCATGTCGCCACGATTCTTCTCCCCTTCGCCGTCGGCATCACCACCAATCTCCTGATCAGTTGGGGAGGAGTCAAAGATATGTTCCGTTACTTTCAAAAAATCAAAACCCTGGATCCCAATTTTCTGGATGATGGAACGGTCGTCGACCATCACAATCTCGGAGAACCGATTCCTGCTTTGGAAAAATAACTTTAACTCCATTCAAAACGGTTCGAATGGGGAAAGCAGTCCCGATAAAATTCGGGATGCGAAGACTTAAAAAAGAGAAAGCTTTTTTGAATTTATTTCGTGATTTCCTGCCTTCCCCATTTAAACTGAGATTTTGCATCAGGAATTGTTTTTCCTGTAAATCCTGCTCATCCTGTCAAAAAATCAGGGAAATTTTGGACAAGATGGACGGGATGAACAGGACAAGAAATGTTTTACGCCATGCGTGCGATCTGATTTTCCGTCACTTCATAAACCAATTTTTCACCACGAAGCCATCTCTGAAGTTCGTCATGCATCCAATCGGACATTCTCACGCATTCAAGTCCGACACTTCCTGCGATATGAGGAGTGAGAATAATATTGGGAAGAGTATAAATCGGAGAGTTTTCAACCGGCGGTTCAGGATGCGTGACATCTAAAAGAGCCCAAAGATCGGGGCGCTCTTGAAGCGCTTCAATCATCCCCTCTTCGTGAACCACCGCTCCACGGGAGGTATTAATGAAAGTGGCATCCACTTTCATTTTGAGAAAATGACTCTTTTGAATGAGACCCTGGGTCTCTTTCAGCCAAGGCGTATGGAGACTAACAACATCCGCTCTTTCAAAAAGCTCGTCGAGGCTCACCAGCTCAATTCCCTGTTTTTCCGCAAGGTCCTTGGGATAAAACGGATCATAAGCAATGACATGAAGATCAAGGGTTTTAAGTTTCTCTAAAACGAGACGACCGATCATCCCCAAAGAAATTAGCCCGACAGTTGTCCGATAACATCCAAAACACTGATGGGGATTCTGATATTTTTGAGCATCCCGAAGTCCGACGCTATAGTGCCAGAATCGTTTTAGACTCAGAATGATTTGGGCAAATGTGTACTCGGCAACGGGGACGGCGTTGGCCGCGGCCGCCGCACTCAAGGGAATTTTCTTTTTCCAAAAGGCATCGGTGACAAATCCTTTGACGGAGCCCGCCGCATAAAAGACTCCTTTCAAATTTGGCATTTGATGAAGTAACGATTCATCGAGCGTCGGCATTCCCCAGGATCCCAAAATATAATCCGTTTGATGAAGGAGATCGGGTTTTGAAAGAATTTCAGAGGCCTCTAATGGAGGGGAAAGAGGTTCCGAAGTCTTTTCAAGACGTTCCATAAAAGTAGAAGGAAAAACGTTCGGCTGAGCGCCTTTCAATGCAATGAGGAGAACTTTCGGTTTATTCATAACGATTTATTTTTCTTTGTTTCACATTAAAAATATCATTTAAAAAAATTTTGAATGATCTTCGAAAGATGCCGTGTGAGATTCTCTGCATATTCAATCGCCCCATGGTCTCCCAGATGAACTCCATCGACGAGTAATGTTTCCGGCTTCCGAAACAAATGCTCCCCTGGGAGAAAATGGAACTTCGGATATTTTTTCTGAAGAGCTCTCGAAATATCTTTCATCGCTTTTCGAGTCGCAGGCAATAATGGATTTCTTATTTCATCTGGTTTCGTGATCAGAATCGGGGAAGCCAACACCACGACTTTATCGGGGTGTGCTTTCAAAATCACCTCCAGATAACGTTTCAATCGAGAGGGATATTGCTTATCCGCTAAGGCATTCGCTCCAATATGGAGCGATAAAATGTCAAAATCATCTCTTTCCGCCAGAGCTTCGGCCATCGCAAGCTCCGCTTTTCCATGACCTCCGATCGCGAGATTGGTCGGTTTTAATCCCAATCTTCTCGCCGTTAAATCAACCCACGTCATCGTCGGAACCGAAACATTCGCTCCTTGGGTGATGGAGTCTCCGTGGATCAACCAGCGCAATGCATCTCCCTTGGGCATTTGCCGATAATCAAAGGGAACAAAATCCTCTTCCACGACCGCCTCGACATTCACCCGCACCTGAATGATCTCCAATTCGCAATGCGTCGGAAAAATAAACCGGATGGGGTAACGTGAAGCGGCGCCCTCTGGAAACTCCGCAAAAAAGGTCACCACCTCGCGAGAGTTCGGCTGAAAGTAAATCGTCGGAAGTTGTTTGTAAGACCCTAAAAACCATTCAGCACAGATCCCATATCCATCATCAAATCGACAACGAGCGGTGACTTCTATTTTTCTAATTTTCCCCGCGACCTGCATTTCGATCCCCGTCCCCATGCGAGCAATCGATGTCATTTCGCCAAATTTTTGAAGCGACTTTGTCGTAAAACGAAGCGGTATGACTCCCATGAACGTTTTTTCAAGCTCAACTGCATGAATGAATTTGACCTCCCGCTTAAAATCCACGGCCTTCATTTTGCTTCTCTCGCGATCAATGAGCGATATCCGAGGGACAAGGATCGTAATGAGGATGAGAAACCGAGGGAATTCTCATTCCTCCCGTCAGATAAATCGACGGTGACCCGTCACATGTCATTCGGATGACCGAACACAATTCATCCGGTGCTTGCTCAGGCAATCCTGTGAATTGAACTCGCCCCCCGACTTGAGTAAATTTTAAAGGCGTTCCCGATCCAAGAAGAGACGCTTCGAGAACTTTGCATTCGAGCCCATCAAACGCCAAGGTCGATCCCCCGGGCCAACGCCGAACATGCCAATAGAGGTTTTTCTCTTTCGCCGTAAAAGGTCCGTGGTGTAGCCACTCGCCGCGATGCTCTCCTTTTTCCTGAAGGTCCAACGTAAAGACCTCCGTCTCGTAAATGCTCTCTCCATTTTTCTTCAGCCAATTTCCAACCTGCGTGAGCACCTCCATCGATCCCGAGGGAATCGCCCCCGAACCTTGAGGCCCAATGTTGATGAGTAAATTTCCATTCCCTTGCGCACAGGTAATCAGATAGTCAATCAACTGCCCTGCGGTCTTCCACTCCTGATCCCCCTCATGATACCCCCAGCTATTGTTGAGTGTCATACACGCTTCCCACGGTCGCCACGGTTTCGGGGCTGCCAAATGGCCTTCCGGCGTCGCAAAGTCTCCGGGCAATCCATTCCGACCATTGAATAAAATATGAGGCTGGATCTTGCGAACCATCTCATTCATCTCCTCACCCTTCCATCCCTCGGCATTGAAAGGCCACCATCCATCATACCAAAGAATATCAATCGGATTATAACGTTCGACCAATTCTCGAATTCGCGCATGCGTGGCCTCCATAAATTTGGAATAGGCCTTCGGATTTTCTAAGGCAGAAACCGCATCGGGCTGATCATACCAATTATTGAGACTATGATAGAGGCCGACCTTCAATCCGTGCTTTCGTGCCGCGACGACAAGTTCTTCCACCAGATCTCGTCCCTTTGCCGGGCTCTCTCCGATATGAAAATCGGAAAGTTGAGTCGGATAAAGGCGAAACCCTTCGTGATGCATCGTCGTCAGCACCACATACCTCATCCCCATCTCTTTTGCAAAAGCACAAATCTGATCCGCATTAAATTGATCCGGAGAAAAGCGTTCCCGGAGACTCTTATAGTCCTCGAAGGGAATTCCCTCCCGATTCCATGCCCATTCCCCTCTCGAAAGCACGGAGTAAAGACCATAATGAATAAAGAGCCCATAGCGCGCTTTGGAGAACCATTGATTTTGAAGAGGTGTGTTCATTTTTATTTTTCGTCTATTTCATTTTCTATAAAAGGAGCCGCATTCCTGTTCGATCTTTTTTGATCGATTGTTTAATCTCGAACGGCTTCCCATTGCTGATCGAGGACTTCTCCGGTGAATCGATCGATCGCCAGATGAATCCAATAGTGTTGCTCCGCTTCTACATTAAATTGTTGAAAATTTTGAGCCTGCGGCGGATAAGATCCCGTTTGAAGAACAAGATCGACCATGAGATTCCATGTCCGAGCGGTTCCAATGTCTGTTAACGCCCGGATCGGAGCCTCACGAAAACGTTGGATATTGTTGATGTAGGGATTTGAGGCAAAAACCGTCCCGAGGTCCGAACTAAATCCCATGTATGATTTTGAGCCGTCCACTCCCCCTTGAGACGCATTCACGGATTTATTCCAACGCCCCACTAAATCCGCAATATTTTTTAATGGACCTTTCCCCGAATCTTTTGAATTCGTTCTCTCTGCAAAAAGCTCGGCCAATTGTCCTGCTTCTTGTAAAGTAATCGGTGGAATATCCGCGTACGATGAAAGATTGAGAGAATCCTTGTTCGCATTCACAAAAACCGCTTCCAGAACTTCTTTGGGCGCTGAATTCAGATTCACTTTCCCCGCGCACAGAGCATCATTCCGTTCATTTTCCTGAATGCAAAAAACATCGGTAAGCGCAGAAAAACCACTTTCCGGCGTGGAGAGACTGAGATTTTTCCAGGGAACTCCGGAATAAACATAACTCAATTCACCCACCGAACGAAACGGTCGATTTAAAATAATCGGACGGCTTCGACTCTGCTTGGAATCCACCGTCATACCCGATCCGACCGCCCCTCCCGTGCGCGCCATCGGAAGTCCTGTCGGTGTCGTTGCAGGCGAAGTGTTACTGGTCGGAACAAAAGCCCCCATCGCCCGACGCGCGACGCCATCCGGGTCCGTATAATACTGCGCCCGCCGGATCTCCGCCTGCGTATAGAAACCATTACTCATCGCCGATGGATTATTTTGAGATAAAAGCCCCGGACGAAAATAAGAAGAAGTCGAGCCTCCCCAAGCGGCGTAACCGGGGTACCATCCTCCCACATAAGGCAACGATTTCTGATTGGTACCATCACGAAATCCTGCTCCCGCATTTTCGTCATAGCGCTCCGACATCAAAACGTGATTTTGCTGATCGATATAAAAAGAGACCGCTGCGGTGCCCGCATCCGTTGGCTTGGCAGGAAGTTGTGTGAAATTCACTCTCCAGCCGGGGAAATAAGTATCCAGAGCCCCCCCCCCATTCGCATTACTCCCCGGATTTCCATGAAACCCAAAATTTCGGCTCCGGGGATCTGAACAACCCGCCGCTCGATTTCCTCCATTCGCTGGATTGGTGGAAAGCCAGTAGCTAAGACTATTAGCAGCCAAATACAAAGTCTTCGTCGCGCCTCCAAAATC
>JAZKBH010000094.1:0-10765 GCA_040388725.1 Verrucomicrobiota bacterium | reverse complement strand
GATAAAAGTCTCTTAAGGTTCCGATCACCATCAGGATTAAGGAGATTCGGACCTGGGTCATTAAAAGCGGAAGCTCAATGTAGAGGAACTTTTGAAAGCTACTGACTCCATCGAGATCCGCTGCTTCGTAGACTTCGGTTCCGATGCTTTGAAGTCCCGTTAAGTAGATTAAGACTCCAATGGCTCCAATCCATGGAAAGCCCCATAAAATTAAAGAAGGGATAATCAGTTCCGGCGTACTGAGCCACGCGATCGGGATTCCGGCCTGGAAGATCCCTCCCCAGTGAAAGAGTTGATCCAGATAGATTAAACAACCTTTAATCCCCGTGATGCTTAAGATTTGATTTAAGACTCCAAGATTCGGATCAAAGAAAAACTTCCAAATAAAAAGCGTGACCATTCCCGGGATAATCATCGGCAGGACCAATAAAACTCGATAACCGTATTGCCACTTGTCACTGGTTAAGCGATGCACCATCACTGCCATAAAGATCGACGGGATCATCTTTACAAAGTTGGCTAAGATTAAGATAAAGACCGTTCCAAAGGAATGGATTAAGACTTGATCGCTCAACGCACGGCGAAAGTTTTCAAGCCCAATGTATTGCTTAAAGTCTCCCCCTTGCCAGTCAAAGAAGGTGTGATAGATCGCGTTAATCGCAGGGTAATAACAAAATAATCCAATTAAAGCTAAGGAGGGGAGAATGAAGAGATAAAGCTTCCACTCCCTTAACGCCTTCCCACGCGAGATCATCATCGACATAACTACTTACTCCCTTGATTTTTCGCTTGCTGCAGGAAATATTGACCTCTTAAAAACTCACTCTCGGTAGTACTTAAAACCTCCATCATTTCTGCGCTCTTATTTTCAAGATCCTGACTTTCGGAATGACGAAGCGTGAGTTGTCGAAGTCCTTCACTTGAAATTTCCAATCGAAGCGCATTGCGATACTGCGTTTTGAGAAGACTTTGATAGTCCTGTCTAAGCGCTTCGGAATAATTCGGTTCCAAGGCTTGAATAAAAGAATCGACTCCTCCGTTCACGCTATAAAGTTTATCCAACGCATTATTGACCACGCGTTTTGTATTGGCCTCCCAAACAATATTAAAGGCGATCGGATATCCCTCATAAACCGGTTGAAAAGGTTTGAGCTCTTCAGGAATTTTGACTCCACGAACCACAGGCAACCATCCACTCCGATTCACAAAAATTTGATTTCCTTTTTGAGAAGTAATGAAGCGTTGGAAATCGAGCGCAACTTCAAAAGATTTGGCGCAACGCGGAATTCCGAATCCTCCCGCAGCTTTTGAATAGGCTTCCGAAACTGCTCCCAGAACGTATTTTCCATATTCGGATGAGCTTTTGGCCGGAAGCGGTAATGGCGAAATACCGACATGAAAAAGTCCTTGGGTCTCTTCATGAATCCCGCTGCTATCCCAACTTCCGCTCGCAATCATCACCGCGCGTTGCTGGACAAAATAAAAGGTGGCGTCTTCTCGCTGAAGCTGGAGAAATCCCGGCTGCATGTTACGCCCCATTTCGTGCATGATTTTAAGCCCCGAGCGAATCTCAGGTGTATTTAATCTCCATTCTCCTCGCCAATAACTCGGAGCAAGCCCGCTTCCCCATTCCGGACGGAGCGCATATAAGGCGCGCGGTGAAAAAATCATTTTTTGCGTCTGCGTGGAGAACAGCGGCGTCAGCATATATTGAGCGTTGTACTGTGAGCCCGCGATTGGAATGACGGCGTTTCCCGTTTTTTGGGAGTAGTCCCGAATTTGATCACAGAGTTGAATAAACGTTTCATAATCTCGAGGAGGGGCATCGAGTCCCGATATTTTTTTAAGAAGCTCCTGATTATAAAAAAGCCGGACAACGTGGATCGCATTAGACGCCGCATAATATTCGAGAAGTCCCAAATTATAAGCGCCCGCCATACCATCTAAATATGTTTCACGCCAAGGAACCCCTTCTAAATCGGTTCCTTGATTATAAGGATTAGGCTGACCGACGTAAGAAGTAATCGGAACAAAGTATCGTGCGAGCCGTTCATCATTGATTCCTTGTCCAATCCAAATCAAATCCGGTGCCGTTTCACCAATCAATTGGGTGATCAGCCAATTGGTATAAACCTTTTCAGGAACCGGCTCTTGAATCACCCGAACGTTCGGATGAAGCTTCATATATTCCTGAGCGACAAGATCAAAAGCCTCGCGAACACCGGACTCCAGTTGTGAGTGTGAAAATCGGATCGTCGTTATTTTAGAGTTCGTCGCTTCTTTCGATCTGGAAAACATTCGATAAGCCGAAATTAAAAAACAGATGCCAATAAGCGTAAAACCGATGACATTGAATATTCGATTCAATTTCATTTTTGCCCCCCGGATTGAAGCTCTGCCAGTAACGTCTTCACGGCAAATGCTCTGACATCCCTCTGAAATTCATCTGTAAACTTTTTAAAATAGGTCTGAGCGATCGCTTTCTTCCCTAACTCTCTCGCCAGCATCCCAATCCGCACATACGTATCTCCTCGGCTCGTCGAACGACGAATCCCTGCGTGCTCTGCCGCCATTAAATGCGCCAGCGCTGTTTCCTTATTTCCTCCCAAACGAATGATATAATCGGAGAGAAGAAGATGATAACAGACCTGTGCCGCAGGCGTTTTTACAAGCCCCCCCAACTCCTCTACTTCTGCCAACCGTTTCGGAATTTCCAAAGGAGTAAGATTCGAATAAAGTCGAATTAACGTGAGCTTAATCACCACCTGCTCAACGAGCGGACTCTGAGGAAATTCTTGAATCAACTCTCGATAAATTTTCTCGGCCAAAACAGGATCGGGAGTCTCTTGATGAATTTGAGCAATGCGTCCTAGAAAATATTTCGAGGCAATCCCGACCTCGTCATCCTTTTTTTCAGTAATGAGATGGCGAAGTATCTCCGCCGCTTGTTGAACATTCGATTCGGTCTTCGGTTGAAGATTCAACAAGAGAATGGCTTTGGCATAAGCCCCTTGTCTAACAGGGAGGGTCTTCGTCTCAGTCAGTTTTTGATAAGCATCGCTAAAAAGAAAGAGGGATGCTTGTTTCCAGGAGTCCTCGAGCGCAAGATCCGGCGTCTCTCCTTGTAACTGAAATACAAGTCCGATTCCGATGAATAAGCGATAAATCCAATTTTTTTTCACAAAAGTCAGATCTTAAAATCAATACCATTCAAGTTTTCAAGTTCATTCCACCCCATAAAAGTAAAATTCAAACTTTCTCGATTTACCCTCATTCTAGGTGCGATTTTGAAAAGAATAAGGAAGGAATGGAGAGCAATCTTCATAAAGTAATCACTTTATTGTAAAATGGGTTTTCAATTAAACCAGCGACGATTTTCAAAAAACGAGGATTTTTTATTTATCAGATAAATAAAATCGAGAGCCTTTATTCCTCAGGAAGTCGTCTTGAGATAGAGAGGGACCTTTGAAATTTATATGATTGACTTCGATCATATAATGAGTATCTTCTTTTCATGAAGGTTGCCTACGACTTGGTTCAAGCAAGGCGCGAAAAATTGGCGCAAATGCTTCAAGGCCAGTCTTATATTCCCATCCAAGAGGTTTGCAGTCACCTCCAGATCTCCGAAGCCACCGCGCGTCGTGATCTTGCTCATCTCGAATCCCACCAACGCATTGTGCGAACCTATGGGGGAGCCCTCGTCGAATATAATCAAAAGTTTCCCTCTTTTCTGGAGCGTCAGCAAATTGCTCTCAAAGGCAAAAAGAAAATGGCAAAAGCTGCTTGGGAGCTTATTCGCCCGAAAAGCACTTGTTTTTTTGATGCGGGAACAACGATTTATTCCCTCGCTCAAGAGCTGAAGGCCAAACCGGTGAAAGAGGTTAAAATCATTACCAATAGCCTTCCTATTGCGGAACTCCTCAGCGGCGTGCAAGGGATTGAAGTCTATTTGTTGGCAGGACAATATTTACATCGTCAGGGCGTTATTTTTGGAGAAGCGACGATCAAAAGTGTTCGATTTTACAAAATCGACGATGCCTTCATGAGTGCCGAAGGGTTCGATTCAAAGGGTCTTTGGAACTCAGATGCCACGGTCGTCGATTTTCAAAAACAGGTCATTAAACAGTCAAAGCGTAAAATCTTTTGTCTCGGCGCCGAAAAGATGAGTCGGAAAGCTCCCTCCTTTTTATCGGATTGGGGTCAAGTCGATGTCTTAATCTCAGATGCGATCTCAAGCGATCTTCCTGTTTATTCTCAGCCGAAGTTTAAGGGAAAAATCTTTTCTATTTAGTTCTATGAAAACTCATCATATTGCCATCGATTTTGGAGCCGAAAGCGCTCGAGTGATGCTCGGAATCCTTGACTCCGGTCAATTGACTCTGGAAGAAATTCATCGGTTTCCTACCGGCGGAACTCAAGTTTTAGGAAATGCTCATTGGAATATTGTCGGATTTTTTGACGAAGTCAAAAAAGGGCTCTTCAAAGTCGGCGAGAGAGGATTGGAGATTCACAGTATCAGTGCCGACTCATGGGGAGTCGATTATGTCTATTTTAATTCCAATAGTCCTCTTATCACTCAACCTTTTCACTATCGGCATTCACGCACTCAGGCCCCTTTTCATGCCTTAACTCCGGGCGAAAAGAATCTGATCTATGGAGAGACGGGCATCCAATTCATGGCGCTGAATACGCTCTATCAATTGATCGCGGATAAGACTGAAAAAAGATGGATCTTTGACGCCAGTGAATCCTTTTTAACGATTGCCGATTATATTCACTACCTTCTCAGCGGCAAAGCGACAGTCGATCAGTCGCTCGCGAGTACAACACAAGTCTATAATCCAATCGAACGTAAATGGTCCTCAAAAATCATGGAGCATTTTGGACTCCCTTCTCATATTTTCCCAAAAATCGTTCCGTGTGGCACAATTCTGGGCCCTCTTCGATCCGAGATTCAAAACGAAACTCGTCTCCCTGCGCTGCAAGTCATTTCCACCTGCTCTCATGACACGGCCGCCGCGATCGCCGCGATTCCTGCCGAAGGAGATCAATGGGCTTACTTAAGTTCAGGGACATGGTCGTTAATCGGCGTAGAACTTCCCCATGCTCTCATTAACTCTGAAGTTCAAGAGGCGAATTTTACGAATGAAGTTGGATATGGAAATACAATCCGATTTTTGAAAAATATCACAGGCCTCTGGATTCTCCAAGAGTGCAAGCGACAATGGGATCGAGAAGGTTCGGCGCTTTCGTATGCGGAACTGAACGTCCGTGCGCAATCTGAAGCAGGACTTCGTTCTTTTATCGATCCCACGGATTCCCGTTTTTACGAGGCCGGCGAAATGGTCGAAAAAATTCAAAGCTTCTGCCGTGAAACGAAGCAACCGATTCCTGAGACTCCCGGCCAAATCACCCGCTGTATTCTCGAAAGTCTTGCCCTGCTCTACTCACAAACCGTGGAACAGATCCGATCCCTCACCAATCGCAAGATCTCCGCACTTCACATTGTCGGAGGAGGAAGCCAAAGCCATATCCTGAATCAATTCGCTGCAAATGCCTGCGGAATTCCGATCCTCGCCGGTCCCGTGGAAGCCACGGCCGCAGGAAATATTCTCCTACAATCGCTTGCCCTCGGTCATATCGCTTCGTTATCGGAGCTTCGAAAAATTGTCAGAAATAGTTTCCCGATTCAAACCTATCAACCAGAAGAGCCCGCACTTTGGGAAAAAGCGCGGCAAACGTTTCAACTTCTAAAAAAATAAAATTGAAAAATAAATCTATGAAAGCCTCTGATTTTAAATTTGTGAATTATCTTTGGGATGACGCTACCGCCT
The DNA here is from genome assembly GCA_040388725.1 of Verrucomicrobiota bacterium. GTDB lineage: Bacteria > Verrucomicrobiota > Verrucomicrobiia > Methylacidiphilales > CAMAQI01 > CAMAQI01. The sequence goes on along the minus strand of JAZKBH010000094.1, from coordinate 4,931 downwards.
CCAAGCTCTCCCCCGTTGAACGTCTGGTTTATCGCTCCAATCTTCTCGGCTCGGATCAACGGATCACCAACACGGGCGGCGGAAATACTTCTTCCAAAATCATGGAAGTCGATCCCTTGACTGGTGAACAAGTCGAAGTCCTTTGGGTCAAAGGCTCAGGAGGCGATCTTCGTACTTCTAAAGTCGAAAATTTTTCATCTCTCTATCAAGGGAAGCTGATTGGTCTTCAAAAAAAATATGCCGCTGCGAATCCGAAAGGCCCCAAAACCCCGATCGAAGATGAGATGGTCGGAATGTATGCCCAATGTACTTTCAACTTAAATCCCCGTCCTTCTTCCATTGATACCCCGCTTCACTCCTTTGTTCCCTTTAAATTCGTCGACCACACGCATCCCAATGCAGCGATCGCGATTGCTGCATCGAAAAACTCGGAACAATTAACCAAAGCGATTTATGGCGACGACGTGATCTGGACTCCATGGCAACGGCCAGGCTTTGATCTGGGACTTCAACTTCAGGAAGTTTGTCGGAAGTATCCCAAGGCCAAAGGAGCCATTATGGGACAGCATGGTCTCATCAATTGGGCCCATGATGAAAAAGAGTGCTACGAACTCACACTCCAACTCATCGACAAAGCAGCTCAATATCTTGCCTCGAAAGATAAAGGAGCAAAAACATTCGGCGGAGCAAAATACCAATCGCTCGATCCCGAGAAACGCGCCTCCATCTTTGTCGAAGTCCTTCCTTGGCTCCGAGGTCAAGTCAGTCAATCCAAGCGCATGATCGGAACGATCCAAGAAGACGAAAAAATTCTCACCTTCGTCAATAGTGTGGATGCTCCCCGCTTAGCGGAACTCGGAACCTCCTGCCCTGATCATTTTCTTCGTACCAAAATTAAACCTCTCTACGTCGCCTGGGATCCTCAAAAGGAAGATGCCACAGCCCTCAAAACCAAACTCGCTTCCGGTCTCGAAAACTATCGCAAAGATTACGCCGCTTATTACAACAAGTGTAAGCATGCGAACTCTCCGAAGATGCGTGATGCAACCCCGACCGTGATTTTAATTCCCGGACTCGGCATGATTGCCTGGGGAAAAGACAAGAGCGAATCCCGCGTCACGGCTGAATTCTATAACTGCGCCGTCGAAGTGATGCGAGGAGCAGAAGCGGCGGACACTTATATCGCCCTCCCCCTTCAAGAAGCATTTGATATCGAGTACTGGCTCCTCGAAGAAGCCAAGCTCCAACGGATGCCTGCCGAAAAAGAACTCGCTCGCCAAGTCATCCTGGTCATCGGCGCAGGAAGCGGCATCGGAAAAGAGACCGCTCATCGCATCGTGAAAGAAGGGGCTCATGTCGTCTGTGTCGATATGAACGAAGCCGCCGCGCAAGCGACCGCTCAAGAAATTGTTAAAAAAATGGGCGATGGAATTGGCGTCGCTGGAACCGGACTCTCCGGTTGTGGCCCGGCCATCGGTTTAGCAGGAGATATCACCAAACGGGAAAACATTCGCCGTGTTTTAGATCAAGTGATCTATGCGTACGGCGGCTTTGATAGCATCGCCGTCACTGCTGGAATCTTTGTTCCTTCCGATACCACAGGCCATATTCCCGATGATCGTTGGGCGCTCACCTTCGCGATCAATGTCACAGGAAGTTATCTTGTCGGCGATGAAGCGTACAAAACGTGGAAAGAGCAAGGTCTCCGTGGAAATCTCGTTCTCACCACCAGCGCAAACGCAGCGGTGGCGAAGAAGGGAAGTGTCGCATACGACACGAGTAAAGCGGCAGCGAATCACTTAGTCCGCGAAATGGCGATGGAACTCTCCCCCTTAATTCGCGTCAATGGTGTCGCTCCGGCAACCGTCGTTCAAGGAAGCTCCATGTTCCCACGAGATCGCGTCATCGGTTCTTTGGCAAAATATAAGATCGAATACACGGAAAACGAAAGTGATGAGAGTCTCACGACCAAGCTCGCTCAGTTCTATGCCGATCGGACTCTCACTAAAAATCCGATCACTCCTGCAGATCAAGCGGAAGCGTATTTTCTTCTCTTGAGTCAGCGTCTTTCGAAGACGACAGGACAAGTGATCACTGTGGATGGCGGTTTACACGAGGCCTTCCTCCGATAAACTTCTTGAACGCCGTCAGAGTGGAACAACCTCCGACGGCTTCTTTTAAAACCGATGAAAATTCAACTCTATGTTCCTTGTTTTGTGGATCAGCTTTTTCCGAAAGCGGGAATGGCCATGGTTCAGATTTTGGAAAAACTAGGGCATACGGTTGAATTTGAAGAATCCATCTCCTGTTGTGGACAGCCCGCTTTCAATTCGGGCTATTGGGACGAAGCGCGCAAAGTCGCAACACGCACCGTCGAAGCTTTGGAATCTGCTGAAGTCGTCGTCATTGGCTCAGGCTCTTGTGGAGCAATGCTTCATAAATTTTATCCCGAACTCTTCAAGGGAACTCCTCTGGCAGAAAAAGCAAATGCGCTGGCCGCTAAAACTTACGAGTTCAGCGATTTTCTCGTTCGAAAGCTCGGCGTCACCGATCTCGGCGCAAAGTTCCCGTATAAAGTCACTTATCACGATGGCTGCCATGGGTTGCGTGAACTCGGGATTAAAAACCAGCCACGCGAACTTCTCTCTCACGTCCAAGGACTCTCCCTCATCGAAATGAAAGAAGCGGAAAGTTGTTGCGGATTCGGAGGAACATTCTCTGCCAAGTTTCCTCTGATCTCTTCGGCCATGGGCGATGGAAAATGCTCTTCTGCTTTGGAAACCGAAGCTGAATATATTGTCTCTGCGGATTCCAGTTGTTTGATGCAAATTCAAGGTCTTCTGAGTCGCCAACAAAAGCCGATCAAAACCATTCACTTGGCCGAAGTATTGGTGAGTCAATGAGCCCCAATTACTCCCAAGCATTCAAAGAAGCCTCCGGTCGGATGAGCCAAGATCTCACGCATCGTGCCGTGATTAAAAAGGCCCTCACCTCTTACGAAATCAAACGAGACGAGAATCGAGCCAAGTATTCCAACTGGGAAGAAGCCCGACAAGCGGCGTCCGAAATCAAATGGGAGGCGGTGAACCATCTGGATCAATATCTCCTCGAGATGACCGAAAAACTCGAAGCCCGCGGAACAAAGGTCTTCTGGGCCTCGAATGCTGAAGAAGCCCGCAACTACGTCATCCATCTCTCCCAAGAAAAAAAAGTCAGATCCATCATCAAATCGAAAACGATGACTTCGGAAGAGATTCATCTGAACTCTGCTTTGGAAAAGCTCGGTTACGATGTCGTGGAATCTGATCTCGGCGAATACATTGTCCAGCTCAACGAAGAACCTCCCTATCACCTTGTTTTTCCTGCGATGCATTTGACACGAGGTCAGATTAAAGAAATTTTTAGAAAAAAACTCGGCAGCGAAACTTCGGATCAACCCGAAGAACTCACCATGGTCGCCCGCAATGTCATGCGCCAAAAATATCTGACGGCAGATATGGGCATCAGCGGCGCCAACTTCGGTGTGGCCGAGACGGGGATGATCTCCATCACCGAAAATGAGGGCAATGCCCGTCTCACCACCTCGTTTCCGAAAATTCATGTCGCCTTGATGGGGATTGAAAAAGTTCTTCCCAAACTTGGCGATCTCGCCCTCTTTCTTCCTCTCCTTGCTACCGCAGGCGCAGGGCAACAGATTACCTGTTACAACACGATGATCGGCGGACCGCGCCAACCCGGCGAAGCCGATGGACCCGAAGAGTTCCATCTCGTCCTCATCGACAACCGACGCACGGAGCTCCTCTCCGATGCCGAACAACGCGATGCTCTGCACTGTATCCGCTGCGCTGCTTGTTTGAATATCTGTCCGATTTTTAAAAATGCCGGAGGTCATAGTTATGGCACGACGTACCAAGGCCCCATCGGTTCGGTCATCACTCCTCATTTGCGCGGCCTTCAAGATTGGAAACATCTCTCTTCCGCCTCCTCCCTTTGCGCCGCCTGCACCAGCGTCTGCCCGGTGAAAATCGATATCCATCATCATCTCCTTCACAATCGACGGAATGCGGCCACTCAAAGTCCCGTTTGGTGGGAAAAAGTGATTTTCATCGGATTCTCCGTCGTGACTAAAATCCCCGCTTTCTTTCAAGCAACGATCAAGATCGCCCGACTCGCCCAACCACTCCATCGTCTTATAAAAGGATCGATCCTCGATCCTGCTCGCGCGTGGACCAAAACTCGCGATCTTCCTGAAATCCCTGCCAAAAGTTTCCGACAGCTCTTCAAAGAAAAGCCATGAACCCAAAGAAAAATACAATTTTAACCGCCAAGGACGCCAAGAAGCGCCAAGTCTTTGAAAACAAAGATTTTTCCTTTGTATTTTTCTTTGAATTTAACTTGGCGGTTCAACTCACTGCTTTTTTGTATGAAAGATTCTAAAGAACTCATCCTTTCCCGTATTCGCGAAGCACTGAAAACGACCGCGCCGATTCCTGGAGGTCACGACTACTCTCATTGGGAGACGACCCCTTCCCGTCCTAAACCGGATTTAAAAAGCTTTGATCAATGGCTCCCTTCGGTTGAAGACGATTTTTCCAGCCAATGGAATTTGCTGACCAAAAGTTTTCAGGCATTAAAAACTGACTTCGGACTTCTTGATTCCACAAGCCATCTCATTGATTTTGTTCAAGAACTCCAACGCACCGAAAATTGGAAACGGATTGGATTCCATCGTGGAGAACTCACTTCTCTCATTGCAGATTCTCTTCAGACCGAAAAAATTCTCGTGGACGCACCCTATTCATCACAAGACCTTGAAAAGTGCGATGTGGGAATCACGGAATGCGACGCCATCGTCGCTCAGACCGGAAGTATTTTAATTACGGCTCGCAGTGCCGGCGGACGCGGCCTCTCTGCACTTCCTCCGCATCATC
>JAZKBH010000093.1:0-2730 GCA_040388725.1 Verrucomicrobiota bacterium | reverse complement strand
TCGTCCTGAGAGCGCCGGCCAAACGATGATTATTCCGGGAATCGGAACCTCGATTTTTTTTAATGAGACGACCTCCTTCTCCTTCCAATACGAAGCTCGGGTCAATTCCTCTTCTCTTGCTCATCAGCTCGATCTCGGTGTTCAGATGAAGTTTTAACCTTCGTTTTAAGAAAATCATTTTCACCACAGAGGAAACAGGGGTTAACGGAGGATTTTAAAAGGGCCGAGAGCTAAGGGATCCCAGGCCGTGCATTTTTTTTAGGGAGGGGCGAACGGTGTGAGACCTCGGTGTTGTTGCGATATGAACGACTCCCATCGCTCATTCTCTAGTGAATTAAAGACGACATAGAGCCAGCGCCCCTCCATTTAAAATACAGAAATTCACCTGTATCTCCTCAGTTTTTCTATTCGCCGTTCGTAGATTAGCCGAACGGCTTTACCTCAAAAGCCGATAAAACTCTTCTCTACTCTTATTCTCCGAAGACTTACTCGACCTTCATTTTCCCCCTTGACAATTGATCGATCAATTTTATCTTAAATGAAACCTTAAAACGTAACATCCTATGAAACAACCGAACACCTTTCGTTATTTTAACTTCCTCTCTCCCCTCAAAGGAGTTTTGGGATTAATCATTGTTTTAGGCGGAGAGGCATCCCTTCAAGCAACAGATGGAACCTGGAGCACCGCAGGATCGGGCAATTGGAATACGGCCGCCAATTGGAGCGGCGGCATTATTGCGAATGGCACTGATGCCATTGCTGATTTTTCACAGGTAAATATTGGAGCTAATTCCACGATTACCCAAGATTTGACTGGCCTGACCGTCGGAACGTTGAAAATGGGGGATACGACGCCATCTCATAGTTGGACGATGACGAGTGGTTCAATCGCTTTAGCGACCTCATCGGGAGCACCCACAATTAATGTCGTGAATCCGACACAAGCATTTTCACTGATTTCGACCGTTACAGGAACTCAAGGCCTAACCAAAATCGGGAGCGGCACCTTTTATCTTTCTGGAACCGCTAACAATACCTTCACAGGAACAGTCACTGTCACGACGGGAACTCTGGTTTTAAATAAAAGCGCAGGAATTAACGCGACGGCAAGTACTTCCATTGCCGTCGGACTTGGCTCCGCTTTGACATGGAATGCCTCCGAACAATTAGTCAACACGGCCAATATTAGCGTCAGCGGGGGAACGCTTAATCTCAGTGGTAAAAGTGAAACTGTGGGAACACTGACAACAACCGGAAATTCGATTATAAATTTAAGCACCACTTCCAGTATTATCTTTTCGGATAGCAGTATCAACCTTTGGAGTGGAACCTTAAAACTTTATAACTATGACAATACCGACGTCATTGGCTTTAGTACTTCAACTGGTCTGACCGCGAGCCAACTTTCAATGATCAACTTCTATAGCGACGCTGGAACGACTCTCCTCGGTTCTGGTGGAAAATTAGATAGCAATGGATTTCTGACTCTCGCGATTCCAGAACCTCAATCCATGGCATTACTTCTGATTGCTTTGATGATCGTGGCGATTCCGTTTCGGAAGAGATTCTCCAAGACTTCGACTCTCGCTTTACAGTCATAATGGCGGCTGTTTTTTTAGGGAAATACGGAAGCTCGGAAACCGCTTTCACTTGAAAAGTAAAAGTTGTGAGAGTTTTCCAACGCTCTCGTCTAAGCCCTTTTTCTAACGTCATTGGATCGGATTTTTAGCATGGTTACCCTCAAACAGATGGCCGAAGAGCTTGGCTTGAGCATTCAATCTGTTTCTGTCGCTCTCGCGGGTGCAAATGGAACTTCAAAAGTCAGTCCCGAGACAAGTTTACGAGTTCAGGCTCTGGCTACGAAACTCAATTATCGATCCCATTTTTCCGCAAAAACCATGCGGTCCAAGCATTTAAAACAAATCGGGTTAATTCTCCTTCCCCATCGAACGCAACCAGGAGGTCTGGGAAGCATTCCCTTAGCGCTCCTCACCTTACTCGGAATGAACGAGACCATTGCCTCACGAGAGTGGCAACTTCAAATTCTTCATGACGATGGAGCTCGCTCGAATGATCAAAAACTCCCGCGATATCTCCGAGAACAATCCGTCGATGGCGTCATTGTGAATGGAACCGGCACGGAACGAGATCAAGTCATTGAATCGGACTTGATTCGTTTTTCTATTCCCTATGTATTTTTAAATTCCAAAAAGGAATCCAATTGTATTGTTGTGGATGATGATCTTGGAGCCACCCTTGCGACCCAACATCTTCTTGACTTGGGTCATCAACGCATTCATTTTTTAGGAACCGGATCCCCTCACTATTCTCAAGGAATGCGGCTTCAAGCGTACTGCAATACGATGATTCGCGCAAAACAAGCTCCTGTTTTTCATAATCTCAGCTTTTACCAACCCGAAATCAAAGAAGGTGAAGAGAGACTTAAAATCTACCATGCGAACGTACATCAATTTATAAATGGAACCTTTGAAAAAAATCCTCCCACCGCTCTCTTTTGTAGCGACGATATGACGGCGCTTTTAGTCTCCAGCACCCTTCAGTCTCGCGGCTATCGAGTCCCTCAAGATATCTCCATTGTGGGCTATAACGATTTCCTCTATGTCGGATTTCATTCTCCTCCTCTCACCACCGTTCGCTTCGATTTTGATCGCATGGGTGAAGAGGCTGGAAAAATGATTTTGAGCCGTATGGAGAGACCTGAAATCGAAT
>JAZKBH010000092.1:0-3499 GCA_040388725.1 Verrucomicrobiota bacterium | reverse complement strand
TTAAATCCTTGGGATGAACTCGCATCTCGGCGATGGCGGTCATGAAGTTTGCAACGTTTTTCCAGCGGGGGACGACATGGAGATGGAAGTGCGCTGCGATTCCCGCGCCGGCCGCTTCGCCAATATTCGCCCCGATATTAAAGGCATGGGGACTGAAGCATGCTTTCAGGGCTTTTTTCACTTCACTGAGCAGTTGGAGGATTTCGAGCTGCTCCGATTCACTTAAATCATCGAGATCGCTGACCATTCGATAAGGGAGGATCATGGTGTGGCCCGCGTTATAAGGGAAAGCATTTAAGATCGCGAAGCACGACTTGCGACGGGCGATGATATGATTTTTTTCGTCCTCATTTTCTTGAACCATTTTCAAGAAAAGATCCGCTCCGCAATGAACCGGATTTTGAATGTATTCGCTACGCCAAGGGGCCCAAAGATGTTGCATACCGGATAGTAGCTTTTTGGGTTAAATCAGGAAAAGACAATTCTCTAAAGAAGTGATGCGTCGCTGTCTAAGTTCGTGAAGATCCATTATTTTACCCCAAGCAGTCGTAATACTTAAATCCATAAAGACAGTCTTTCACACGAAGACGCTAAGAAGCCCAAGATTCTCCCCTTCAGATTTAAAGGCATGTTTATTTTTTTAATAAAACCCCGAATTGCATTGAGGGAGGCGCCTTGGGCTGCTTGGCGCCTTTGCGTGAAAAAATGGTTTTCTGTTTTGCTGGGAAGTCTTTTGGGGTTGCCTCGGGAAGGGGTTCGGGTTTAATCCCCCCTTATGGGACGACTTGATAAGCTGGATCTTTCGAAAGAAATCGAATGCAAAAAAGAGTACGAAAAAAAGCTCGAAGAATTGCAGCTGAATTTTCTCCTTTATCAACGCGTCTTACTCGAAAAACAGCGGAATATCGTTTTTGTTTTTGAAGGTCCGGATGCAGCAGGAAAAGGGGGGGTGATTAAACGGGTGACGGAGAAGTTAGATCCCCGTTTTGTAAAGGTTTACTCCATCGTTAAGCCGACCTCCGAAGAATATAAACATCACTACATGTGGCGTTTCTGGAACAAGCTTCCTCCTCTCGGAGAAATGGCAATTTTTGACCGTTCCTGGTACGGCCGAGTGCTCGTCGAGCGGATTGAAAAGTTTGCGACAAAAGAAGAATGGAAGCGTGCTTTCCAGGAGGTCAATGAGTTTGAGAGAACGTTGACCGATAGTGGAACCTTGATCATGAAGTTTTATGTCCACATCAGTAAGACCGAACAACTTCGCCGTTTCAAAAAACGGGAGGGTGATCCGTATAAACGTTGGAAGATGACGGACGAAGATTGGCGTAATCGTGAAAAATGGAGCCAATATATCGAAGCCGCGGATGAAATGTTTGAGCTGACAGACAAAAAAGATTCGCCATGGGTTCTCATCGAAGGAGAACATAAGTGGTATGCTCGTTTAAAGACTTTAAAGATTATCAACGAGCGTCTTTTGCAAGAGTTTGGGAAAATCTAAAAATTCATGCCTGACGCGACCCCACACGTAAGGTCTCTCGATTACCCGATTCGAGTCTATTATTTTGATACGGATGCCGGAGGGGTTGTTCATAATGCCGCATATTTGAGGATGATTGAGCAAGCGCGTACGGAACTCGCGCATGCGATGGGATGGCGTTTGGAAGAGATGAGAGACTCGGGTCTGGTTCCGGTCGTTGCGCGCACGGAGATCGACTATCTTCGTCCTGCCGTTTTAGGAGATGAGTTGCTGATTAAGGGGCGGCTCGCCGGAATGGAGCGAATCCGATTTTTCCTCGAATTTGAGATTATTCGAATAAAAGACCAGCAACGATTGACCATTTGCAAGCAGACGATGGTGACCGTCCAGCTTCCAGGAGGAAGGCCGAAGCCGATCCCTGAAGTGTGGGTTGACTCCTATCCTGATTTACTCCTACCCTAAGGGTATGCCTGATTCTTCTGAAATCCCTTCGGCCGATCAATATGAGGGAATCCCCCCAGAGTTTGTGGTTTTGGCGATGGAGAAGGTCAGCCAACGATTTCAGTTTTGTGATTTAAATGATCCGATTGTTCAGACGATTCAACAGATGAGTTTGAACCGAGAAGCGACGAATCTCATGAAGGGAGAGTCGCTCCCATGGTAACACTCGATACTTATTTAAGCTCGATTCGAAACTTGCCTTCGCTCCCGACGACGTACGTGGAGCTCAAAAAGACCTGCGATAACCCCAGAAAAGGGGCCGATGATATTGCTTCGGTCATCTCGAATGATCAGTCCTTAGCGACACGATTGCTTCAGATGGCAAACAGCGCGTTCTATGGATTTCCACGAAAAGTGGAGACCGTATCCGACGCCGTGGGAAAAATTGGAATTACTCAGATTCAAAGCTTGGTCTTGGCGACCTCAGTGATGGATTCGTTTAAGTTTATTTCACCGCACGTTTTAGATATGAAACGGTTTTGGAAGCACAGTCTTTCGTGCGCTGTTGCGGCAGGATTGCTCGCCCGAAAAGAATCCTTGGGCGTCGATCCCGAAACGCTTTTTGTGGGAGGGCTTCTGCATGATATTGGGCGGCTGGTGATTTATTTAAAAACCCCAGCGGAAGCGAAAAAGTTGATTGAGCATTGTTTGGAGGAGCGGACCTTAGAAGTTCCGACAGAAGTAAAGTACTTTGGATTCGATCATGCTCAGATCGGAGCGGGTTTAATCGAAAAATGGAATCTTCCGAGAACCTTAGTGGATATGGTTCGGCATCACCATGCGCCCTCTCATGCGAAGGAGAATCAACGGATTGTCTACCTCGTGCACGTCGCAGATTTTGTGGTGAGTGGATTACGCATGGGAGATAGTGGCGAGATTTTTGTTGCGCCTCTTGATGTAACTCATCACTTTAAGTTTCCGTTGGCACCTCAAGATATCGCTCAATTGGTGAGTGAAATCGAAGTCGATACGAAACAGCTTTTCGATATTTTTTGTAAGTAAATTAAAACAAGATTAACCGCCAAGGCGCCAAGAACGCCAAAAAAGACAATTCAAAAAACAAAATTCCTTTTTTAAAACAAAAACTGTATTTTGATTTACCTTGGCGTTCCTTGCCGTCTTGGTGGTGAAAAAATGTCTTTTGCCTTTTTCTGGATTGGACTTTGATTTTTAGAAAAGACTTTATAGGATTCATTTATGGAAATCAGCGTGGTGATCCCGCTTTATCAGGAAGAGTCGATTATCGATGCCATGGCTGAACGCTTGGTTCAGGTTTGATGATGGAAGTGGGGATCGAACGATTGAAAAACTAAAGCCTTGGTTAGATCGACTTGGAAATTGGCAAGTGATTCGATTTTCCCGAAATTTCGGACAACAAGCCGCTTACCGTGCAGGCTTGGATGCCGCAAAAGGAAGAGCAGTCGTTTTTTTAGATGCCGATTTGCAAGATCCTCCTGAAAAAATTTCAGAACTGGTCGAGACGTGGAAGCGCGGCTCGAAATTAGTGGTCGGTGTTCGACT
>JAZKBH010000091.1:7673-17518 GCA_040388725.1 Verrucomicrobiota bacterium | reverse complement strand
GGTGGAGTGCATGGCTGAATAATATTCAAGTCGCCGCGAATTTAGGATTTAAGAATTTGACGATTTCTAAGCTGAGTTCCTTTAGCTTAAAACCGGGAAAACAAGGAGATGCCTACTTGGATAAGTTGAGTGCGGGAGTCCTCGAGCCCGCGAATTTGGATAATGATGGGGATGGTTTAAGCAATGCATTGGAACTGAGTATTGGAAGCGATCCAAATAATCCGGATACCAACGGCGATGGCATTTCGGATGGCGTCGCGTATGCCAATGGAAATAACCCCTCGGATGGAGTTCCTTTTAGCGAAGGATTTGAAACGTATGCCGCGAACGCTTCGATTTCCGGACTTGGAAAATGGACACTCGGAAACGGGGGAGTCGGGACGGTTCAAACGACGCAAAAACAAGCAGGGAATCAGGGTTTAAAACTTTCAGGAACCGGAGCAACGAGTTTTATTCAACGGAATGTCACCTCGACCGAACCTCTCGTCTGGATGGATCTTTATCTCAAGCCTGTTTTAAGGGATGGGACCACGACTCCGACTTTAGCCGCAGATGCCGCGATCGGTTTTTACTTTGATAAGGATGGAAAATTGAAGATTTACAACGGATCGACTTCTCAGTGGATCACGACTGCTGTGAAAGCTACGGGGGATGTCTGGCAACGCGTGACGGTTTCTCAGAACTATGTGACGAAGAAGTATAGTGTCTGGTTGAATGGAATGTTTGTGGCTCAGGATATCGGTTTTGCCAGTGCGAAGACCTCGCTCGCTTTTATGAGGCTCAATCCCGGAAAAGAGGATGCTTATTTGGATAGTATCACCGCCGCGAAAAAACAACCCGCAGGCTTGCTCCCGTGGCTCGATAGCGATGGGAATGGGCTCTCCGATACGTGGGAAATGGCCAACTTTGGGCATCTTGGAAATAGTCCCACAGCCGATCCCGATGGCGATGGATTAACAAATCTTCAGGAATCGATTCGGGGAACGAATCCAAATAGTGCGACGAGTAAGAATAGAACCTTTTATGCGAGTGTGACTGCGGGAAATGATTCGAACTACGGCCTCTCGGTTTCGGCGACGGATATCACCGGGCCGAAAAAGACAATCAATGGAGCGGTCGGAATAATGATTTCAGGGGATACGACGGAAGTGGCATCGGGCAATTACTCGGAAACGAAGATTTCGCCGATCACTCGGAATTTGGTCTTAAGGCCTCAAGGAACAGTGAAGGTGACTCCACCATGAGAACCTCCAAACAAAATCTAAAGGCATTTGCCTCGCACCACGACACGATGTCGCAACGTCCGAAAAATTTAACCGCAAAGGTCGCCAAGGATCGCCAAGGTTTAAATTCAAAAACAAAGAGCGCATCGAACTTGTTCGACGCTCAAAACATGAACAAAACTTTCATCTCAAACGCATTTGAGAGAGAAGCTTTTTTCATGTTTTATAACGCTTTTTTTAAAGCGTTGGTTCTTGTTTTAAATTCTCTGAGCCTCTGTGTCTCTGTGGTAAAAACGACTTTCCGGAAAACTGCTTTCATTCTATTTTCTCTATTCTCCTTTGCGTCTTCATGTCTCGCTGTAGTGCTTGGACGGAGGTGGATGTGCCTTCGTGTGAGACAAGTATTCAATGCCTTTCGTTTTCCACTTTCCATTTTCAATTCTTCATTAACCCTCACCCCTCAAAACGTATGATTACTCCAAATTCAAAAATTCTTTCCATCTTCCTCGAGATAGTCGGACTCTTGTCCCGACGAAGCCTTAGCGTAGTCGGAGCACTCATCCTTTTCTGCTCATATGCCTTTTCCCAAACGGGAAATCTTGAAATCGATGGGAATCTCAAAGTCGATCAAGGACTGCGTGTAAATGGGCGATCGTTCTTATGGGATAATCAAGTGGATATTGGGCACTTTAACGCACCCGATACAGAGATTCCCGGAATGTCGATTATTTATCAGGACGGAGGGTTTTCCTCGACAAAATTTCTTTCGAATCGTTGGGGATCGGAGTGGATTTGGCAAAATCAATCTCCTACTGGAATTAAAGATAGGATGAAACTTGATAATTTTGGATCCTTATTTTTGTACGGCGACGATGGAGGGATGACTCTTCCGAATATCTATTTAAGTCCAACATTTGGCTATGGTCACTATCCCATGATTAAGCTTGAGAGCGATAGTGAAAATATTCAAATTGGTGGCGATGCGAATGGTATTACTATTAATGGAGCGCCCGTTTTAACAACCGCAACGAGAGTTCTTCAAGGATGGGGGACGGCAACTCCGGATTCAATCGTTCTTGGTTTTGGGGGTACAGCAACCGGATTTCGTTCGATAGCGTTTAATAGTTCACGAGCCTTAGGGGAAACGGCTGTCGCTTTTGGTCAGGAGTCAGAGGCAGCTGGACAATATTCGGTGGCGGGAGGAATCGGTTCAAGTGTTTCTGCAAATGGTTATGGTTCTGTAGCTTTAGGGCATTGTACTTATACGGATGGGCGCGAATCTTTTGGGGGGATCTTGGACTAAAGCATTAGGTTCATATTCAACGACGTTAGGATATATTTCTGAAGCGCGTGCCTATCAAACGGTTGTCGGCGTTAATAACGCTCCGATCGGAAGTTTGACCGATTGGGTTGACACAGATCCTGTTTTTATTGTCGGAAATGGTCTTGAGATTGGTCATTTTGATAATCCCGGAGGAACTCGTAATAATGCTATGGTTGTTAGAAAAAACGGTAGTACGGAGATTAATGGGAGATTAATTGTTTCTGGAGGAAAATATTATACCGCCACCGCAGAGGGTGATGGTGCAAATGCTATTGGGAGAGCCTCGAGTGCATCGGGTCAGTATTCTTTAGCATTAGGTCTTTGGTCAAAGGCCCTCAATCCTTTTGAAACGGTTATTGGGATCAACAATTCTCCACTCACGTCTTCAGGAGAGACTTGGAATTTAAATGATCCGTTATTTGTAATTGGAAATGGAAAACCAGATACCAACCCAAATGGAGATAAGTCGAATGCATTGGTTATGAAAAAGAATGGCGATACGACGGTTTATGGAAATCTCTCGTCAACCAAAAAAATCACCGCTCAAGATATTACGGCGACGGGAAAAATCATCGTCCAACCTCAAGGCGATCTCTCCATGGGCGAATTCACAGCGGGCGGACAGTAATTGTTAGAGTTTGAGTGAGAATGAAATTCATCCAAAACATTTTAAAGAACTTCAAAACCCCGGTCTCCCGCGGCGGCGCTACGGCGCAGAGAAAGGTATTTGTCTCACACAAAGGCACAAAGTACACCAAGGTTTTAAATTCAGAATCCCAAAACAGGGACCATTCCGATCGTGATCGGAATGAGAACGATGAGACAAGCGACTCTCGCAAATGCGTTTGCGAAGATCGCTTCTCTCATGGTTCCTTACTCAAAAATAATTTTGAGTTCTCCCCTGTTTTTTCTTTCTTTGCGTCGTCGTGCCGCTTGTCTCGCCGTAGTGCTTGGACGAAGGAGGATGCGAGACAGGTATTTGATGCCTTTCCTCTGCGCCCTTCCGTTTCCTCCGCGGTGAAAAATGCTTTTCCTTTGTTTTTTCTTTGTCTTTCCTTGGTGGTTCAACCTCTCTTTTCAGCTCCCCCCGATTGGTGGACGACTCAGAATGTTCTCGATACGACTAAAACAGCCAACGACTACGCGGCAGTCAATCAGGGTCAGCTCAAACTGATCGCCAAAAAAGCGATTACGGAAATGAATGCCAAGCTTCCCGGTGGCGCGGGAACGGAGTTGAATGCTCTTTTGGCGGCATGGTCTGCTCCCGATGCAAACCGAAATGATTACGTCGCCGTGAATTTGGGGCAGGTGAAGTCCCTTGCGAAGAAGTTTTATGATCGATTAAATGCCGTCGGAATCAGTACCCCGTATCCATGGACAGGAACAAATGCTCAGGACTACGCGGCAGCGAATATCGGTCAGGTCAAAAAAGCCTTTTCCTTCGTCATTCCGGCCTCATTGGCGCCTCCTCCGCCTTCAAATTTAGTAGCGACGGCAGGAAATGCGCAGATTGTTTTAACGTGGAATGCCGTGAGCGGCGCAACGAGTTACAAGCTACAGCGTTCAACGACCAGTGGAAGTGGCTACGCCGATTTCACAGGGAACACCGTCACTGCTCCGACGGTCACCTTGACCAATACAGGGCTTACGAATGGAACAACGTATTATTATGTGGCTTATGCGATCAATGCGAATGGAACCAGCGCACCATCCACACAAGCAAGTGCGACTCCCCTTGCCGTTCCCGTGGCGCCGACAGGTCTGACGGCAGCAGCAGGAAGTGCTCAAGTGGTGTTGAATTGGACCGCGGTGAGTGGAGCAACAAGTTATAAGGTCCAGCGTTCGACGACGAGTGGCAGCGGTTATATTGACTTTACGGGGAATACCGTCACCGCTCCGACAGTAACGTTAACGAATACGGGACTGACGAATGGGACGACCTATTATTATGTCATTTATGCTCTCAATAGCAGTGGAACAAGTCCCGTTTCGACGCAAGCCTCTGCAACTCCTTTGGCGGCACCGACCGGATTAACGGCCTCTGCCGCGACCAGTCAGGCGACGTTGACATGGACCGCGGTGAGTGGAGCAACGAGTTACAAGGTTCAGCGTTCGACCACGAGTGGTAGCGGGTATGTGGACTTTACCGGCAACACGGTAACGGCACCCACCGTGACATTCACCGATACCGGGCTCACCAATGGAACGACTTATTATTATATTGTTTTAGCACTGAATACGGGAGGAGTAAGTGCGGCCTCTTCTCAGGCGATTGCGACCCCCTTGTCGATTCCGGTAGGAGTAACGGCGACCCCCGGGAATGCTCAGGTTTCTTTAAGTTGGGCTTCGGCGGCAGGAGCAAGTAGTTATAAAATCAGACGTTCGACGACCAGCGGCAGTGGCTATGTCGATTTCACCGGAAATACGACCACGGCCCTGACGTTTACGAATACGGGTCTGACCAATGGCACGACGTATTATTACGTTGTTCTTGCGGTGAATGCGACAGGAACCAGCTCTCCGTCTTCCCAAGTCAGTGCAACTCCTGTCGCGCCTCCCGTGGCCCCGACGGGATTAATCGGCACTCCGGGAAATACACAGGCCACCTTGAGCTGGAGTGCAACCGCGGGCGCAACCAGTTATAAAGTCCAACGCTCGACAACGACAGGAACCGGCTATGTCGATTTCACCGGAAATACAGTTACCGCTCCAACCGTGACCTTGACCAATACAGGTCTTACCAATGGGACCACCTATTACTATGTCGTCTTTGCGATCAATGCCGGAGGAACGAGCCCTAAATCCAATGAAGTGAATGTTGTGCCTACTCCTGTTCCTGCAGCACCCACGGGTTTGACCGCAACGGCAGGAAATGCCCAAGCGATCTTAAATTGGACCGCCGTGAGTGGGGCGACGAGTTATAAGGTGCAGCGTTCAACCACGAGTGGAAGTGGCTATGTCGATTTTACAAACAATACGGTAACAGCTCCCACCGTCACCTTGACGAATAGCGGGTTAACCAACGGAACGACGTACTACTATGTGGTCAAAGCGATCAATGGCAGTGGGACCAGTGGCAATTCAAACCAAGCGAGCGTCACTCCCTCGGGAAGTATTGTCCCTGGAGATTCCGATAGTGATGGAATGGCCGATAGTTGGGAAATGCAGTATTTTGGAAATTTAAATCAAACCGCCTCGGGAGATCCGGATGGAGATGGGGTGACGAATATTCAAGAATATCTCCAAGGCCGAAATCCGATGAAGGGGGTTGCCACCGTTCCAACAATTACCGTCGATCTCGATCTCTTCACAGGAGGAGATTAAAGCCATGCAAAACTTCAAATTCCTTATCTCGCACCACGTCACAACGACTCAGCGAAATTTAGTTTTAACCGCCAAGTTCTCCAAGGTTTTAAATTCCAAATCTCAAAACAGGGAGAATTTCGATCTGGATCGAAATCAAAACCATGAAACAAACGACTCTCGCAAACGCGTTTACGAAGATCGTTGTTCTCTTGATTTCGGATTCGTACGAGTCACTCGACGAATCTTCCCTGTTTTGAATGCCTTTTCCTTTGTGACTTTGTGTCTTCGTGTGAGACAGGTATTCAATGCCTTTAAGTTTCCATCCTTTTCCCTTGGCGTCCTTTGTTTTATCTTGGCGGTTAATCCTGCCTTTTCCGTCTTGGTCTTTGAAAAGTCCACAGTTGAAATCCCTCCCGATCCCACGCTCAAAGAATGGGTCGCGGATTATCCCTTTAAAAACACCGGCAATCAATCCGTGACGATTAAAGATATTCGAACCTGCTGCGAGTGTACTTCTGCAAAGCTTGAAAAGAAAATGTATGCGCCCGGGGAATCGGGGAAGGTCACTTTAGTTTTTAAAACCGCAGGAAAAACAGGAATTCAAGAAAAACATGCGGTGATTACAACGGATGGAAAATCAGAGCCTGATGTCATTTTCTTGAAGGGAAAAATTTCAAATATTTACGATTATATTTTCGTGACACCACAATCGCTTCGTTGGGAAAGAAACGAAAAGAGAAGCTCTAAAATAATTCAAATAGAGATTTTTGATAAAGACTGCATTTCTCAAGCAAATTTAATGAAAATCAGCTCAGATCTTTTTAAGTTTCAAATCAAAAAAGAAGAAAAAACAAATATTCAAATAGAGATTATTCCTCCTCAGGATTTAAAGCCTCATAAAGGGATCATCAAGATGCCCTTTTCTTTAAAGCAGGCTTTCATTGGTGATTTGATCATCAAATTACAAACTTTTTAAATTATGAAAAATTGCTTTGGGTTTTTGAAAATAATAAATTTATCTTTAATTTTTGTTTTGTTTTATATCAAAACATTGTCTGCGCAATGCTTAACAGGGGGGTGTGGTAGCGGGTCAGTACAACTCTGGGCTTATGCCTATGTTGCTTCTACCGCGCGTACAGATGGAGAGACTTCACATCAAATTACTTATTGTGGAGTTTACTCTAGGCCCGCCAGCTGTGAAACACCTGACAGTAAGGAATATCCTGGCGATACTTCTGGCGATTGGTTTTCGCTGGCGGAGGATAAGGGAAGTCTAAGTCTTTTTGGCTCTACTGTGGCAAAACTTTACGGATATGCGGTTCAAGGAACAGGTTCAGGTACAGGCGCGTCGGCAGAGTTTCATTGTTTCTTAACGGCTTTACCAAAGGGATGTGGAGGGGGGGATTTATTTATCGATGGAGAGAGGAAAGCGTTGGTGGAATTGAGGGGAACTGGAAATAATGGAACTTCGGGAGAAGATACGTTTCTCGAAGAGGATCATACAGTAGAATATCGTCCTATAGAAAAAAACGGATTTATAGGTGAGGGAAGAGGGGATCTAGGAAGTATTCGTTGGTATTCTACTTTTGGAAATGGGTTAGATTATTCGCGAATTGGCTCGTTAAATATATACGAAACAGAAATAACGGAAGCGATCTACACGCCTTCCATTTTGAAGTCAACGGCAAGCGAATCGGATTCAAATAATGAAATTATCAAGGAGGGAGAAAATTATCGCCAAATTAAAACGCTCCAATCGTTTGCTGATATTGTAACGATTTCTCCGGCAAAATTTGAGATCCGATATTATTTACCCTCTCAAGTGGGGGTAAAAGCGGGAAATCTTTATCTTGTCTCTGGAATTCCCGCTCAAACATGGGTTTTTGAAAAGCCGAGCAGTTCTACAACAAATATTCCCCAGTTATTAATCACATCCCATAAGGGAGAACTGACAAAGACTTTTTTATTTGCTCGAAATATTGCTGCCAATACATGGGCTTTGGAAACAGAAGGAAGCCGATTCATTCAAAAAGAAGAAGACGTTTCCACTTCAAATCCAAACGTTTATCAAAGAATTTTTACAGCTTTTGAAAAACTTGAAAATCAAACGACCCGAGTTCTTTCTAAAAAAACCGAAACCTATCAAAAATTTCCTTGGGGAGAGGAATTGATTTCATTAGCGACGGACCCCGATGGGGACAATCTTGTTATTCGATATTATTATTACGAAGATTCATCAGATAAGGCAAATTACTCGAAGCAAAAAGCGATTATGAATCCGGATGGGTCCTGGGAGAAGTATATATACTATCTTCAAAATGGAGCTTTTTTTGGGAAAAAATGGAAGACTTATCGTCCCTATTTAAATTCTCCCTCAACATATGATCAGGCGACCGATGCCAACTGCAAAGTGACCGAAGTCCAATATGGATATTATAATTCATTTTTTCCGGAATACACCAATTTTCAAAAAGAGATCATTAACGGAGTGGTGACTTCTCAGAAATCATGGCAGCAATACGATGAAGATTATACTGCTCCCAATGGGCAAGTTTACAACACACATGTGAGTAATGAATTTGATTATTATGGTCCTGCATTAACGCAATATACGTGGCAAAAGAAACAAACTTATTCAGCGACCGATAATAGTAACGATCCTAACAATCCAAATACTGGTCCTGCTTTAGACCCTTTTTGGCTTCAAGGAAAAACGGCTTGTATTTCTTATCCTGATGGACGAAAGGACGTGTACTGGTACGAGCTTGGAACATGGAGTTCAGGGACATTTGCTCCGGATATGAATGGAGGGGCATGGCGAGAAATGGTAACGCACGGACGTGCTTCGGGATCATTTGAAATTGAGAACGAAACAACCCGTTCGGTTTTGATTCGGGATAGCACGGCATACACGGTTCAAGAGCAGACCCAGATTTATAGTGCGAGTGGTTATCAAACGTTGAGCCAAACCACTTATCAAAATGATGCCGAAGGACGACAGATTCAAGTCATTAAGGACGGACGGGTGATTCAAACTAATTCCTACACCGATGGTCTGAAGATGAGTGAAACGGATGAAACAGGAATCACGACGGTTTATAGCTATGATGATTTTGGGAAAATTAAGACCTCGACCAAGCAAGGAGTAGCCGCAGGAAGTGGTTATCCAGCGCAGTCCGATATTGTCACCACATATACGTATGATGCTGCAGGGAGACAAACAGGACAGGTGGTCACTGCAGGATCTTTAACGCAAACGGCAGATTCGACATACGATAAAGCCGGCCGAATTGAATCGGAAACTAACCAAGGTTTAACCACATGGCATTCGTACTGGAATGGAGGACTGGATCATCAAATCACCTCTCCGAATGGAGCAACTCAAATCATCGAGACCTATCTGGATGGTCAAACGAAGTCAATCACGGGAACAGGAATTGTCTCTCAATATTATGCCTACTCGATTCAAAATTCAATGGGACGACGTGGACTCAGCAATCGTTTTATAATGATTTAGGTCAACTCGTTAAAGTTTCTCAAACCGGATCAGCGGATCAATTAATGGTCTATAATTCAGTCGGAGAAATTTGGAAATCGGGTTTGGATTTAAATGGAGATGGAGAACTCACTGCCGCTTCAAGCGACCGCTTTACGGAAACGACAAGGAATTATTCAAAGGAAGGATCGACCTGGTATCAAGTGGCGATCACCAAGCAATACTTATTGGAGGGACAAGCGACCGCAGCGACTTCAATGCAAAAAACTCAGATGGGAGGAATGCCCTCGACCGTTTCGGTCGATCCAATGGGAAATATCACAACCATGAGCACAACGATTGATCCTGCGTCTAAAACGGTCACGCAGACCACCACCACTCCGGATTCAAGCATCAGTGCCGTTGCGATCACGGTGAATGGACTTTTGGTGGAGCAATCCTCCAATACGAATTCCGCTTTCACTCTTTTGCGTTACGATGCATTGGGGAGACCGAC
>JAZKBH010000091.1:0-7663 GCA_040388725.1 Verrucomicrobiota bacterium | reverse complement strand
GAGACCGACACAGACCATTCAGCCCGATGGTGTCAGCACCTCTCAGACTTATGATACCAATGGGCAAGTCGACACCCAAAAGGATACAGCGGGAAACGTGACGACGATTCAATATTACGCTCAAACGGAATTGGGAGCAGGACAACCGAAGCTTGTGACAAACCCGGATAGTACGACGACACTTTATCAATACGATACTTTAGGAAATATGACGAGGGAATGGGGAAGTGGAACGTATCCTGTGGATTATGAATATAATACGAAGGGTCAAAGAACAAAAATGTTCACCTATCGTTCCTTGGCAAGTGTGGGAAATAAATCCCAAGGGGATGCGACGATCTGGGGTTATGATGCGGCAACTGGACTTCTTGTTTCAAAAACGGATGCCGCTTCCAAAGCGACGACGTATACCTATTATCCTACCGGACAACTCAAAACGAGGAGTTGGGCGAGAGGGGTTACCTCCACTTATGGTTATAATACCGCCGGAGATTTAACTTCAGTCTCTTATTCCGATTCGACTCCTGGGATGACTCAAACCGTGGGTCGTTCGGGACCGACTCAGATTACGGATGGATCAGGAACGAGAACTTTCACGAATTCGACGATAGGTCTTTCCTTTGGCTCCAGCTATAATGCCGGACTCTTAAACGGGCTCGGAGTGAGTTATACTTACGATGGACTCGGAAGACTGGATTCGATGACGGCCGGGGGTCGAACAACGAATTATGGCTATCGCAGTGAAGGACGATTGGGAACGGTGACGCACCAAAGTAATGTGGCGACTTATGGGTATAAACCAAACAGTGATTTGATTTCAACGACCACTTTCACCGCAGGAGCAGGAACGCGACTGACGAGTACCCGGAACTATGATCCATTCGATCGAATGGGATCTGTCGTCAATACTCCTGGCTCAGGGACTGGAATCTCCCGAGCCTATACTTATAATAATCGTAATCAACGCGCGACGTCGACAACGGCGAGTGGAGACTATTGGAATTATGGCTATAATAACAAAGGAGAGGTGACGTCAGGTGTGAAAAGAAATTCCTCGAATGTCGATCTTTTGGGGCACAGCTATGCTTATACTTTTGACGAAATTGGAAATCGGATGACGACCACGGTCAATGGGAAAGCAAGTACTTATGATGTAAATGCTCTCAATCAATATGACCAGAGGACGATTCCTCCTTTTGCGGAGTTACTCGGATCGGCCAATCCTAATGCAACGGTAACGGTGAACAATCAACCGGTTCAACGTCAATCCGATCTCTTCTTTACTCAAATCCCGGCAGACAATAGCGCGGGAGCCGTTTACCTTCAGAACATGATTGTCGGTGTTAGAAATAATGCGGATGCCAATGGGAATGATACGGTTCAACAAGGAAACGTGAAAAAGATCGTTCCGAGAACCCCTGAAGTATTCACGTATGACTTTGATGGGAACGTCCTCTCCGATGGTCGATTTAATTATACATGGGATGGCGAAAATAGATTAGTAAAAGCTGAAAGTCTTTCCTCTGTTCCTGCAACCGAGAAAAAACAGATCCTCTTTGTCTATGATGGACAGAGCCGAAGAGTTTCCAAAAAAGTGAATACGTGGAATGGCTCAGCTTGGATTCTAGCAGATTCAAGACGATTCCTTTACGATCAGTTTAATCTTTTAGCCGAAGTGAATGATTCGGGAGCTGTGATTGCGAGTTATGCGTGGGGAATGGATCTCTCGGGCTCCATGTATGGAGCCGGAGGAGTTGGGGGATTAGTAATCGCGGCGAACTTGAGCACCGTCGAAAGTCCCGCCTACGACGCCAATGGCAATATCCTCGCCTACGTTTCCAACTCAGGAACAGTCACAGCTCAGTTCGAATATGGTCCCTTCGGTGAACTCATCCGTTCATCAGGAACCGCTCCTTGTAACTTTGGGTTTTCCACCAAATACAGGGATGGGGAGACCGGACTGAATTATTACGGGTATCGGTATTATTCGGCTGGGTTGGGGAGATGGCTGGGGAGGGATAGAATTGGAGAAAAGGGCGGAAAAAACCTTTATGGATTTTGTAAGAATAAATCAATTAATCAAATTGATGTGAATGGAGACTGGGCAACGGATGTTCATCATAGGATCGTTGACCAATGGCTGCCTGCGGATACTTATGAGAACTATCAATGGCGCTGCTTTAAAATTAAAGTTAGTCAAAACTTAAAAGATGGTAGTGATTTCGTTGATGGAGATGGAAGTACAAATTTCTTCAATTGGTCGAAGTTTGCTGCCGCCCAATCTTCTGCGAATGCCTATCAACATGCAATGACTGCTTACAATCAGGATAAATGGCAGGCGGAAATGCTATATGCATCATTTGTAAGATCGCATGTGCAACAAGCGATGCAATTGGCATCACAGGCGCGAGCGACAGAGCATAGTGATCCAAAAGGTAAGGAACTTATGGAAAAAGCCGTACTGGAACTTGGAAAAGCATTTCACTCGGTATCAGATAGCTTGTCTCCTGCGCATGCAGGATTTCAAGTTTGGTGGGGCCCTATAGATGGGGAGTCTGCTTTTGGTTCAAGCGACTACTATAATCCGTGGTCGCCTTATGCTTATATTCAATATCATGAATCTAGAGAGACAATGGGAGTGTATAACGGTATGAGTGGAGGAGTGACTGCCTTTATAAGAGGATATTTCGGCGGAGATTTAAGCGAAATGTTGAAGGAGGATTGATGAAGAATATTTTTAAGATATTTGGAATACTGTTTTTATTAGCACTCCTTTTTTTATTCAAAGAGTATAAAGAGGTGCAATTTAATGACGGGAGGATTTCCTATGGAGCTATTTACAGACCAATTTTATGTATAAGTCCTCACATTTCGCCAAGATCTTACTTAAGTGTAAATGGGAAAATTTATAAAGATGTATATGGAGTGCCTCCCTATTATATAAAGGATGATCAGGAAAAATATCTCATATTCGTAACTAAAGTATCTAATGATAATAGCGAAAAGAAACAGGTTCATTTCTTAAATTTAAAAGATGACTTTAAGGCTGAAATTAATGTAGATAGTTCATATTTTGGATGGGACATAGGCACAAAAAACGATTTCGCTACAATTCTTGATTCCGATCGAGTGATGCTCGTCAGTGACGGACTGTCGGATAGGAAAGAAACGCTTATCATTAATCTAAAGACAAAGACTTTGGAGTCTAAAAACACCGAGAAAAAAGTACGACGCTCAAATTGGGATCAAGATGGTAACGAAATTAAATAATTAACTCCCTCCCTAGATCCCCTCAGCCTTGACGGACGAAGACACTTTGACTGAGAAGATCTGTAGAGTGAAACTCAGGTTGACTGGTGAGGGTTGAGCGGAGAGGATTTGAGGGAGATAAATGCACATTAACATTCGCGATGAACAGTTTTGGTTTACACTTACGTGCCTAGGTATTAATGGCTCTCTGTATGAGAAGGGAGGTGGAGGGGCATATACGATTTGGGCATCCCTAATTGTGTCGGCATTCGCTTTCTATCTGATCCTCACGAGATGGCGTTTTCATGCTGGACGCTACAGCACGAAGCTTAAATCCCCCGAGCCTGCCCGAGATTCATCTTTTGGAAGGCTAAGTTATACTTTGAAGGAATTTGTCGCTTCAGTTGCTTCGATTTTTCATATTGTTGCGGAAGGAAGTGGAAGTCTGTTTTACTTGGTCATCATTGGCGGAAGTTTTTTAGCAGTTTGTCGCAAGTCTACTTTTTTGAACTGGGGTTGGGTTATTGGTGTATTTATAGTTCTCCTAGTATTCTGTATTTGTATGAGAACGCTCTGTGAGTGTTTACCAGATGTTACTCCTGAAAAAGGCATTGAGAAAATTAAGGAAGAAATCAAGGATCTTAAAAAAATATTGGCGGATGCTTCATCAAGGATTCAGGCGTTGGAGGAAGAGATCTTGACCTGACCCCTTGAAATGGCACACAAATAAAATAGAGTTTGGCATCCAAAAAGGAGCCAAAGATGAAGAGAAGTCGTTTTAGCGAAGAGCAAGTTAAAGTTATATACTAGGGTCAGTCCAATGTATTATGTATTTGACGCAAGAGTGATAGGAGTTAGGAAAGAGAGATGGCGCGAAAACAACGGATATTAAGGGAAGGGATGATGTATCACGTCATGGGGCGAGGGAACGAGCGTAAGATGATATTTACGGGGAAGGAGGATCGGGAGTTATTTTTAGAGGTATTGAGTGAGGGGTTGGTGAAATATGAATCGATCTGTCATGCGTGGTGTTTGATGGGCAATCACTATCATTTGATGATTGAAACCTTGTTGCCGAATTTATCGGAGCTCATGAGGTGGATTGGAACGACGTATACGGTGCGATATAATCGCAAGAGGGGGCGAGTGGGGCATTTGTTTCAAGGGAGATACCGGGCGGAGGTAGTGGACTCGGAGAGTTATACAAAGCGCCTCGTCCTGTACATCCATATGAATCCCGTTCGTCGAAAGAGGGGTGTGAAGAAGTCGACGAAATCGTATGTCGGGGGATGGCAGGAGATGGAGGATTACGAGTGGAGCAGCCATCATGGATATGCGGGAAAGAAGGTGGAGTTGCGGCCAGGCTTTGATCTTTCTCGAAGGAAGTATTGGAGAGAAGGAAAAGGTTATCAAAAGGAGGTGGAGTGGGAGCTAAGAAATCGAAAGAATTTAGATCTAAGGGAAGAAGCGAGAATGGGATTGGTAATAGGAGGCGAGGAATTTACCAGATCCGTAGAGACGCATTTAGCGCATCAGGGAGAAAAGGAGAAGATCATCTCGAGAGGACTGGAGTTATTTCGAAAGAGAAAAGAGATCCGAAAGCTCTGGGAGAAGGAAAAAGAGAAGAAGTGGCGGATTTGGATTCGATATGAGTTGGGAAAAGAAGCGAAGGCGAGTCTTGCCCGAGAGTATGGTTACGCGAATGGGAGCTGTATCGATACGGTTCTTCGTCAACTGAAGAAAGAGGCGAAGGAAAAAAGAAATGGGGTTCAAGAGAAAATAATGAAAATAGATGAGGCAATAAAACATAATACATTGGACTGACCCTAGTGCCCAGAGTTAGCACCGCGACTTATTCGGGATATGTATCGGAGAAAATGTCGGCGTAATCTTGTAGGTCAATTTCATACTGGGGAGCGTTACTTATCGCTTTCCATTAATGACCTGAAGGCGGCTCATCGGAAGTTTCATCCGAGGGAAAGAAAACTATGAAACAAAAAAATAATGATTCAATAAACTGATTTTGTTTTCTTAGGTTTTTCACTGATTTGGTACAAGGGATGCTTTTCTCTAACTGCCTTACCGCAGGTGAGGCGCTTGCTTGAGTCATTACTGAGGCAAGATTGACGCAACGATTCAATCGAGGAAATGAAAGGATATATGAAAAAGCAGATTACAACATGGATTAAAGCCGTCGCTCTGGGTGCAGGGCTCTGGCTGACAGGACAGACGGGGCTCTCCGCAGCAGAGGCCGCTGCCGCTCCCGCGCCAACGATCGAACAACGAGTCGCAGGCTTGGAAGCCTATGTCACCAACGGAGATCCGACCGGAAGTAAAATCACAGGCGTCGCAGGACCGGGTCATAATGCGTGGTTAATGACTTCGGCTGCCTTGGTTCTTTTCATGACCTTGCCGGGATTGGCTCTTTTCTACGGAGGACTTGTTCGGACGAAGAATATCCTTTCGGTCATGGCTCAGTGTTTAGGGATTACCGGACTGGTTGCCATTCTTTGGTATACCGTCGGTTATAGCCTGGTCTTCGGTGCGAGCTATGCGAGTCCCTTTATCGGAGGAAGTGAATATTTCTTCTTTAAAGGAGTCGATAGTGCTCCCAATACCAACTATTGTTACTGGGTTTCACAAAATGTCTTCGCGATGTTCCAGTTGATGTTTGCGATCATTACCCCCGCGCTCATTATTGGTGCGATTGCAGAACGGATGAAATTCTCGGCGATCATGCTCTTTGTGACGCTTTGGATGTTTGCTGTTTACTTTCCTTTAGCTCACATGATTTGGGGTTCGACCGGATTGATGAACGGTGTTTGGAATGCAGATGCGAAAATTCCCGCCATTGATTTTGCCGGTGGAACGGTGGTTCATATGAGTTCGGGTTGGTCGGCACTGGTCCTTTGTATTTTGCTTGGAAAACGTCTCGGCTTTGGACATACCCCGATGGCCCCTCACAGCATGGTGCTTTGTATGGTCGGAACAGGAATGCTCTATGTCGGTTGGTACGGATTTAACGCCGGAAGTGCTCTCGCTGCCGATGGCGTTGCCGCGAACGCTTTCACGACGACCACATTGGCTGCTGCTGTGGCCTCCTTTGTCTGGGCCGGATTGGAATGGGCCTTAAAAGGCAAACCGTCGATCCTCGGATTTTGTTCCGGAATCGTCGCGGGTTTAGTGGTGATTACTCCTGCCGCAGGTTTTGTGAATCCCACGGGTTCGGTGATTATTGGAGTCATCGCAGGTGCGATCCCCTTCTTTGCCTGTACGAAGATCAAACACATCTTCGGCTATGATGATGCGTTGGATACCTTCGGGGTTCATGCGATCGGTGGAACGGTTGGAGCGCTGGTCACGGGATTTTTAACCGACTCATCCGTGAATGCGAATCTCGTTTCGGATGCGTATGCGGCGAAGAACGGATTAAAAGAACTCGTGGAATCGGGTCATGTCTGGACCGCTCAACTCAAAGCGATGGGAATCACCATTGTGATGTCGGTGGTTGCGACGATTGTGATTACTTACATCGTCAAGGCACTCGTTGGCCTCCGACCTACTCCTGAAGTCGAAGAACAAGGCTTGGATGTCGTGGAACACGGAGAGCGTGGCTACGAACTTCACTCCTAATCACTCTTAAAACAAATTAAAGAAAAGGTAAAACGATGAAAAAAATCGAAGCCATTATCAAGCCCTTCAAATTGGAAGATGTAAAATCCGGGCTCCACGAAATTGGGATCGCTGGAATGACGGTCATCGAAGTCAAAGGCTTTGGCCGCCAAAAAGGTCACACAGAAATCTATCGCGGAAGTGAATATACCGTCGATTTTATTCCTAAAGTTAAAATCGAAGTCATCATTCCCGATGATAAATTGGATGCGGTCATCAAAGTGATTTTAAGCAAAGCCAAAACCGGAAAAATCGGGGATGGAAAAGTCTTTGTCATTAACGTCGAACAAGCGATTCGTATTCGAACCGAAGAGAGCGGCGAAAACGTGATCTCATAAGTTTATGGAGAACTCCCTCCACATCGTGGAGGGAGTTCTTTAACCCATTTTTTGCATTAGAAATGCAAAAAGTTTCGGCGGGAGCTCCGATTGGAATCGGAGCAGCCCGAGATTTCGACGTCGCTCGAGGTTAATCCCTTCCGCTATTTCATTCATCACTCATGACGAATCTCGGTTTAATCATTTCTTGTCATAGAATTCAAACAAGTCCGTTTTGAATCGGGAAAGCAGGAAATAAGGAATTAAAATGAAAAATTCAGAAGTCTTTTTTATTTTTCATTTCTTTGCACTCCGATTTGATGAAGTGGATGCCCATACTTAAACTCAGATCTTGCATTAGAGATTTAAAATGGGGAGGGCCAAGCGATGCGCGGCCATGGTTTTGAGGGGTAACAGAAGCGAGG
>JAZKBH010000090.1:0-4276 GCA_040388725.1 Verrucomicrobiota bacterium | reverse complement strand
GCTGGCAGCGCAGGTATTTGCGCGTCCAGCGCATTTCCTTGGGCGGGCGCGACTTCGGCACTCAATGTTTCTCCGCTTTCAAGAGTGACTTTGGAGACGATCAAAATTTCTTGCAGCAACTCACGGTCGAGATCCGTTAAACCCGAGCCTTTTAAAATCACTTGGGCCTCGAGACTTTTACCGATGATTTTTTGCTGACGCGCCTTTTCAAGGTGCTCGTTCACGACGGAACGGATTTGGATCATACGATCCCAACGTTCACGAAATTGCGCCGCACCCTCCCCGGCTTCAGGGAAAAGCTGCAAATGGACGGACTCGCTATTCCCGAGCATGAGCCAAGTCTCTTCGGCGGTAAAGGGTGTCACAGGAGCAATCAGTTTCACGAGGCTTTCGACAACCCGATGCATCACCGTTTGGGCTGCCAAACGACGTTTACCGGTCACAGAATCGCAATACATACGGTCTTTCAAAACATCGACATAAAATGCGGAGAGGTCGACCGAACAAAAACGGTTTACGGCATGATAAACTGCATGGAATTCGTAAGACTCATACGAAGCTCGTACGCTGCGAATCAAATCCTGCAACTGGCCATCCACATAAAGGTCGATCTCCGTCCATTCCGAACGATCAACGGCCTTATCAGGCGTAAATCCGGCAAGATTTCCGAGAAGGATGCGAAGGGTATTTCGTACCGAACGATAGGAGTCGGTCACGCGTGTGAAAATTTCTTCGGAGAAAGGAACATCGTCGCGATAATCCTGGCTTGCGACCCAAAGGCGAAGAATGTCGGCTCCGAATTTATTGACGAAAGTAATCAGGTCGGTCGGTTTTTGATAAGTCGCCGATTTGGAAAGTTTCTTGCCGTCGACATCGACGACAAATCCATTGGTCAAAACTTGGCGATAAGGCGCTTTTCCACAGACGGCGACAGAAGTTAGGAGTGAGGATTGGAACCAACCGCGATGTTGATCGCTTCCCTCAAGATAAAGATCCGCAGGAAAACTGAGGCGACGCTTTACGACAGCGGTATGACTTGCTCCTGAGTCAATCCAGACATCAAGAGTATCGAGCCCTTTTCGCAAACCTAAAGGAAGTCCAAGGGTTTGAGCAATTTCGTTTGCATCAGTCTTAAACCACCAATCTGTTCCATTCTTTTCGACGATATCGGCAACCTTGCGAACTTGCTCGGCAGTCAAAACGGCCGTTCCTCGATCATCATAAAAGACAGGCAGAGGGACACCCCATGTTCGTTGACGTGAGATACACCAATCAGGGCGAGACTCGACTGCACCCCGGATACGGTTCTCTCCCCAAGCAGGGACCCAGGAGACTGTTTTGATTTCTTCCAACGCTTCTGCGCGAAAAGCATTCACATCAATGAACCATTGGGAGACCGATCGAAAAATGATCGGGGTTTTCGATCTCCAACAATGCGGATAATCGTGAGAGAACTCTTGATCTGCCCAAAGTTTTCCTTTTTCACGGAGAATATCGCGAACGACCGGATTCGCTTTGAAAACATATTTTCCAACGAGATCAGCAACGCCGCATTCTTCAGTCAAACAACCACGATCATCGACCGGTGAAAGTGTTTGAAGTCCGACTCGTTGTCCAAGTTGATAGTCATCACGACCATGGCCCGGAGCAACATGAACAAAACCGGTTCCTGCATCCGTGGTAACAAAGTCAGCCGAATAAATTTGCCCCTGACGATCGAGGAAGGGATGTTGATATTGAATCCCTTCGAGTTCAGATCCCTTGAAAACTTTGACCGGTTCTCCGGCTTCGAATCCAGGAAGCTTGGACGCGAGAATCGTGGAGGCTAAAAAGCTTTCGCCGTTTTGACGATAAAGTCCATAGGACATTCCAGGGCCGACAGCCACACCGAGATTCGCAGGGAGAGTCCAAGGCGTCGTCGTCCAGATCAGAATGGAAACAGGCTCTGTGATCCCGATTTTGGAAAGAGAAGCATCTAAAATAGAAAATCGAACAAAGACGGAAAGATCCATCTTGGGCGCATATTCAATTTCAGCCTCAGCCAAAGCCGTTTGACACCCTGTGCTCCAATAAACCGGGCGAAGCGCTTGATAAACCCACCCTTTTTCAACAATGGTCGCAAAAGTGCGCAGGATATCGGACTCATAGCCGGGATCCATCGTCAGATAGGGTTTTTGCCACTCCCCTAAAACGCCGAGGCGTTCAAATTGGTTTCGTTGGATATCGATATATTTGCGTGCATAGGCCTCGCAATTTTGACGGATGGTCAATGGATCCTTCGCTTGATCCCCCAATTCCTTCATCACTTTATGTTCGATCGGAAGACCGTGACAGTCCCATCCGGGAATAAAGGGCGCGTGGTAACCGGCCATGTTCTTCGATTTAAGAACGAGATCCTTCAAGGTCATATTCAAGGCGTGACCCATGTGAGCATCGCCATTCGCAAAGGGAGGCCCATCATGAAGAATGAAACTTTTGCCTTCTTTTCGGCGTTCTAAAATCTGATGGTACAAATCTTCGGACTTCCATTTTTCGAGAAGTTTCGGTTCCCGGTTCGGAAGATCCGCCTTCATCGGGAAATCGGTTTTCGGAAGCTGCAAAGTAGATTTGTAATCAACGGCCATAAGAATCCGAGACATTGGAGAAACTTACTGAAAAATCCACTCTGAATTTACAGGGATGAAGAAGAAAACAAAGACAAGCTCACACAGAGACACTAAGACACGAAAAAGACAAAAGAGTTTATCCGCAGATTTACACAGATTTTCGCAGATTAAAAATCAGAGATGCGTAAAATACAGTTTCTTTGTTTTAAAACAAAAACCATTGCCTTTAAAATCTGCGTGAATCTGCGGATAATCTCTGTGCCTTTGTGTCTCTGTGTGAGCCTGTATTTATTTTCCGAAAATCAAACTGACGTTGGAACCGCCAAATCCACTGGAGTTGCTCATGGCGATTTTTGGTTGATCCGCAATGGGCTTGGTCACAATAGGGACGCCGTCGCATTCGGGGTCGAGTTCGGTGATTTTGGCGGAAACAGGAGTGAAACCTTCTTTGAGTGCGAGGCAACAGATCGCGGCCTCAAGGGCTCCGGCGAGAGAAAGTCCGTGTCCCGTCAAACTTTTGGTGCTGCTGACCCACGGTTTCTTGGCCGTAAAAACGGTTTTGATGGCGCGAAGTTCAGCGACATCCCCTGCACTGGTGGCAGTCGCATGGGCATTGAGATAATCGATTTGTTCTGGTTTTACGGAAGCATCGGTAAAAGCATTGTTCATACAACGAGCCAAACCTTCTCCGTCGGGATGAGGAGCCATGACGTTAAATCCATCGGAGGATTCTCCCCAACCGAGGACTTCGGCATAAATCGTCGCTCCCCGTTTGATGGCACTCTCTTTTTCTTCGAGAACCAAAACGACAGATCCACCGGTACCGACAAATCCATCTCTTTTCCGATCAAAGGCACAAGGAAAACGATCGGGTTCTGTCGCCGTACTTAAGGCACGCACGGGAACAAAGGGTAAAAAGGTGTGTCCGTCACAGTCTTCGGCTCCCACCGCAAAAACACGATCCTGACGATTCAAACGAATGGCATCGACGGCATGACCAATGGCATGAGCAGAAGAAGCACAAGCACTGACATACCCGACAGAACCCCCTTTGATTTTGAAATGCGTCGCCAAATTAAAATTTAAAGTCCCTGCGATTCCGGAGACGATTCCCATTGGATTAATCCGTGCCGCTCCCCGAGTAACGAGGGTGTTGGAGGTTTCGTAACACATCCAGATCGATCCCGCAGAGGCGCTCATGAGAGAAGTACGGGGATGGGAAACGAGATCGGGAGTTAATTTTGAATCTGCAATTGCTTGTACCATCGCGCAAAAACCAAATAATGCATTCGGCGACATAGATCGTAATTGCTCGCGAGAAATTTTATATTCCGAGGGAAAAGTCCAATCTTCACGATCGGCCGAGGGAAAAGTAAATCCTTTGATCGTCCCCGCAATTTTGATCGGAATCTCCGGTTTAGCGAAAGCTTCAAAGAGCTCGATGCCGCTTTCGAGACCTATGATTTCGTGATCACTCCGGCTACTCCGATGCTTCCATTCAAGCTGGGAGAGAAACTTACCGATCCGGTCGCCATGTACTTGGCCGACAAGGCGATCCCGGAGGGCTTTGTCGTCAACCACACTTGCCGGAATCGGGCCTGCGTGAACCCTCAGCATCTGAACTCGATCTCGGCCTCCGAGAATTCCAAGCGCGACTCGACTTCGGTCGG
>JAZKBH010000089.1:0-5152 GCA_040388725.1 Verrucomicrobiota bacterium | reverse complement strand
GCATCGCTCGTCCCTCCCATTGAATATAACCCAGCTTGTTATCTCAAAATCCGAAAACCCTTTAAATCCTTTTTCGGGTCCATCCACTTCAATTCTTTTTCTTTAATTCGATCATGAAGATGCGTTTCATCAAGCTCTGCCAGATAGGCTTGGATCTCCGACTCTTCCCCTTCGAGAAACAACTCCACTCGTCCATCGACGAGATTTCTCACGGTCCCCATGAGGTCATATCCCGCCGCCACCTGCTGCGCGGTATAACGAAATCCAACCCCTTGGACCGTTCCTGTAAAATAAGCCTCTAAACGCTTCATTTCTTTTCTTTACAAGAATTCGAGCCTCTGGAATATAAAAAACATAAAGACATTTTCACCGCCAAGGCGCCAAGAACGCCAAGGAAAAGGCATTTTTAGATCAATCCAAAACCGAAATACATTTGGTTTTAAAACACTAAAACTGTATTTTGAATTTACCTTGGCGTTCTTGGCGCCTTGGCGGTGAAAATGTCTTTATGTTTTTTATGGAGCTTACTTACCGTAACGCAAAAGTCGCAGTCCATTTAAACAAACAATAACCGTACTTCCTTCATGTCCGATCACGCCGAATGTTAAAGGAAGATGAAATCCAAGTGCACTCACGACTAAACACGCGATCACAAAAGTGGCGAATCCGAGATTTTGATAGACCACTCGCTGCGCTTGGCGGCTTAAGGCGAGAATATGCGGAATCTTCCGAAGATCATTGGCCATCAAAACGACATCGGCACTCTCCAAAGCCACATCACTTCCTGCCGCTCCCATCGCAATTCCGACGTCGGCGGTACTTAAAGCAGGAGCATCATTGACCCCATCGCCGACCATGGCGACGGATCCGTATTTTCGATGTTCCTGCAAAATTCGCATTTTATCTTCTGGAAGTAGTTGAGCGAAAACTTCATCTACCCCTGCAAGCTTGCCGATATATTGCGCCGACCGAGCATTATCCCCTGTCAGCATCAAAATTCGTTGAATTCCTAATTGTCGTACTGCATTGATCACTGTCACCGCTTCAGGTCGCAAAGTATCCGAAAGCGCAATCAAACCGAGTAATCTCACTTTTTTCAACGTCTCATCGACTTCTGCCAAATGAACCACGGTCTTTCCATCACTTTCCCATTCTTCCAATACGCTCTGCAACGTTGAAAAACCATTTCGATCATAGTCTGAAAACAATCGCGCACCGCCGACCGCAATGAGACGTCCCTCGACAAGAGCTTTCGCTCCCTTTCCCGGGATCGCTTGAAATTGAGTGGGCGATTGAAAGGCCAGTTGAAAATGCGTCGCCCTTTGGACAATGGCTTGCGCTAAGGGATGCTCCGATTTGAGCTCCACCGCCGCTGCCATCCGTAAAACTTCCAGAGGACTTTTCGCATAGGCTTCAACTTCGGGATTTGCGATCCAATCCGTCACCTGAGGTTTTCCTTCGGTTAACGTTCCAGTCTTATCAAAAGCCAAAATCTTGACCTGTGCCGCACGTTCGAGTTGAGCACCCCCTTTAAATAGAATTCCATTCCGAGCCCCGTTCGCAATCGCGGATAAAATGGACGCAGGCGTACTAATGACCAACGCACAAGGGGAAGCGACCACCATCACCGTCATCGCTCGATAAAAAGCGACGGAAAAAGATTCTCCATTCATTAAAATGGGAATCAGAATTAATCCAAGAGTGAAAAGAATCACGCCCATTGCATAATATTGTTCGGCTTGATCCAGAAAACGCTGCGTCTGCGCCTTTTCACTTTGGGCCTCTTCAACCATTCGGATCAATTTGGCGATCGTGGAGTTCTCAACCCCTTTCGTCACTTCCACCTCAAGACTTCCGTTTTGATTAATCGTCCCTGCAAAAACCGAATCCCCTTTTTGCTTAAAGACGGGCATCGATTCCCCAGTGACGGAAGCTTGGTCGAGCGTGCTTTCCCCTTCACGAACGACTCCATCTAAAGGAATTCGATCTCCGGGGCGAATCACGATCTGCATCCCCGGCTGAATCGATTCAATGACTTCTAATCGGGTCTGCCCTTTTTCCAGAACCAACGCTTGGGTCGGTCGCAATTGAGCGAGAGCATCAATCGCTGATCGGGTCCGATCCATCGCAAAATCTTGAAGGACATTCGAAAGTGAAAATAAGAACAGCAACATGGCTCCTTCAAAGGGAGCTCCGATGTAACCTGCTCCCAGAGCAGCCAAAACCATCAGAAGATCGACATCCACCGTCCCGTGTCGTAGCGATTGAGCCCCTGCGATCACGCCATAGTAACCCCCGAAAAAATAAGCGAGCGCAAATGAGAAATTACTGAAGAGAGGATGTGAAAAATGATTCAAGGCCAATCCCAAAATCATAAAAATCAAGGTCAATACCGTGAATTGAATCTCACGACGTTCCTTTGAAAAAATCCATTGAAGCCATCCTCCGAGGTTGGTGGGCAACGCGAGATTTGATGTGCGTAAATCATCTTCTAAAGGATGAACTTCCGCTCCGAATTTTTTTGCCTCCGCTAGAATCGAATCCGAAGAGAGCGTCCGTTGATCATAAGAGACTTTAAGAATCTGTCCCAGAAAGGAGGCGCTTGCATTCTGAACCCCTTCCTTCTGCATAATCCGACGTTCGAGCTTCAGTGCACAGGCTTCGCACGCATGGCCCTTGAGCCGCATCAACAGTTTATCGAGTTCAACGGGTGGAAGAGGTTGTTCCATCCTTTCAGTTTAAGATCTTTAAGGCTCCAAGAAAAGAGAAAGAAATGAAAAACGAATCGCTCCATCCCTATTCTGAAAACTGGAGGAACGAGAGGATCATGCTGTTTTTATTTAAATCCTCCCCATCCTGACATCGATGCCACACTTCTTCTTTGTATTCCTTTGCCTTTTTCTTAGCGGTTAACCCCTCGCTTTTCTTT
Source organism: Verrucomicrobiota bacterium (assembly GCA_040388725.1). GTDB lineage: Bacteria > Verrucomicrobiota > Verrucomicrobiia > Methylacidiphilales > CAMAQI01 > CAMAQI01. The sequence continues at coordinate 2,223 of JAZKBH010000089.1, read as the reverse complement.
TTGTAACTTTGACCTACAGTCCTGACTATGAGCCATCCCGCCTATCTTGAAGAATTTCTCACCTTCCTCCGATTTCAAAGCGTCTCGACGGATCCTTCCTATCAAGATCAGGTTCAAAAATGTGCTCACTGGCTCCAACAATGGCTTCAAGACGCAGGCCTCGACTCCTCGCTTCACCCTACAGAAGGCCATCCCGTTGTCATGGCTCGTGGACCGTTTAAACCCGGACGAAAAACCGTTCTGATCTACGGTCACTATGACGTTCAACCGCCCGATCCGTTAGATCTCTGGGACTCTCCTCCCTTTGATCCGACGATCAAAAATGGAATCATCACCGCGCGCGGTTCGGCGGATAATAAGGGACAAATTTTTTCCCATCTTTTGGGACTTCGGGAAACGCTCCAAAAAGCGGGAGATCTCCCTCTCAATGTCATCGTGATGATCGAAGGTGAAGAAGAAATTGGCAGCAAGCATCTTGAAAAATTTCTCATCGAAAACAAATCATCACTCGCATGCGATGCCATCATCGTCTCCGATACCATGATGGTCGGACCGGGAGAGCCGAGCCTTACTTATGCGATGCGTGGAATCGTCGCGGTTGAATTTACGGTTCAAGGCCCTGTTCGCGATCTCCACTCCGGGCTCTTTGGGGGAATTGTCGCTAATCCCCTTAAAATTATTAGCCAACTCATTTCCTCACTTTATCTTCCGAATAAACGAATCGCCGTCGAAGGATTTTATGAAGGCGTCCAACCCCCAAAATCATGGGAATTGGAAGAATGGAAAACACTTCCCCTCAATGAATCCTATTACCAAAATCTCACGGGAACTCCTAAAATGGATGCTCAGGGCACTGAACTCCTCGAACGACTCTGGCTCTTACCGACCTTAGAGCTCAACGGTGTTTATGGAGGCTATCAAGGCCCCGGAAGTAAGACCGTGATTCCTTCTGAAGCTCATGCCAAAATTACCTGTCGCCTCGTCCCCGGACAAAATCCCGAAAAGATTGGAGAAGCGATCGAACGACATCTCCGCAAACACGCGCCCGAGACCGTCAAACTCACCCTCAAACGAGGCCATGGCGGTGATGCTTATGCCCTCGATCCTGATTCGGCAATGGCCCAAGCGGCAGTCAAAGCGATGAAAGAGGCTTTCCCCGGAAGTCACGGCTACCGCGTCCGCGATGGAGCAACAATTCCTATTCTCTCGACGTTCAAAAAGATTCTGGGAGCGGATAGTCTTCTTGTTGGGCTTGCTCTCCCGGATGCCAAAATCCACTCACCCAATGAAACTTTCCCTGTCTCCCATTTGGAATTGGGAATGAAATTGAATCAAACGCTCTTAAAAAAGATTCAAGCCTCATAAAATAATGGTATACAGTCCTTAATCCTAAAGAATTTTACGAGAAAGATTTAACCCATTTCTTGCGTTAGGAATTTACCAAAAATCTCTTCTCCTGTTTATCCTGTCTAAATTCCCCCTGGTTTTTTGACAGGATGAACCTGATTTACAGGAGAAAACCAATACAAAGACATGATTCTGTTTTTGTTGGTTTTCAGAGACCACCATTTCGGTGATTCATTTTACAAGGAAAAATAACTCCCAATGCAAGATCTAGATTTAATGAATTTTTTCCTATTCTCCTTTTAAAATTACCCCCTTGTCGACTGGAGTCTTGTCTCCCACTTCCTCAGAAAAAGGAACTATGATGACAAAACAACTTCGACTTTGGTTCACCCGTATTGCTCTCTTCATTTTGGCATGGGGAGGAATCGTACAACCGACGCTTCAGGCACAAAGTATTTCACTCCCCGTCTTGGCGCAATCGGCAATGCCGAGCGGATCGGATGCGGAAGCTAAATTCACCAATCTCTATCTGAACTTAAAACGGTTCGCCGGTGTTCTCCTGCTCATCGGTCTCGTGATCGGAGCGATCATGTGGTTTATGGGAAAAACATCCGTGGCGATTGGAGTCATTAGCGGAGGATTAATTCTTTATGGAGGAGCTTACATTTTAGCGCTTCTGAGGGATTCGCTGTAATTCTTAATATCATTGGAGGGACGAACGCTGCGAAAAGGCTCGTAAAGTGACATTCTTTTCTATGCCGGAGGCAGTCGTAATTTTGGTTCGCTGGGAGGCGGGAGAACAATCCTAGACCGCTAAATCAATGACTCGCATCGCTCGCCCCTCCCTTTAAACCAAAATACCATGAAACAACTTTT
>JAZKBH010000088.1:4222-4478 GCA_040388725.1 Verrucomicrobiota bacterium | reverse complement strand
AGGCCTTGATTTTGAGAGGGAACAAAAGCATGGCCTCGCATCGCTTGGCCCTCCCCTTTCTATCACAAAAAGTTTTATATTTTAAGCCGTAAAACGATTTCTTATGAAGAATCTTGGATTAAAAATCTTTCACAAATTCTTAGAGAGCATCTCTCTGAGCCTGTAGAATGCCAGACTCCAGCGTCGTCATCGCAGGGTGAATGAAGCAAAAAATCGTCTTACATGCTGGACTCGCGGAGCTCACCCCTCCCGAAAA
>JAZKBH010000088.1:0-4212 GCA_040388725.1 Verrucomicrobiota bacterium | reverse complement strand
TCGACCTTAGAAAGAATGCATTACTCCTGATTAAGGAGTCAACGTGAGCGTCGTTGTCGCCTTAACGTCTGGATAGTTTGCCAGACTCACTTCGACGGTATAAGTCCCCGGCGTCGCAGGTGAATCAAAATCCGAGAGATTCACTTGCGGTAAAAAAGCGATTCGATCATTCGCATTGATCAAACTCGTTCCGACTTGTTGAACAAAAATTTTGTCCGCGGACCACTTGTAAACGACCTGTCCGTTGGCGTCTTTAATCCAGACATCATAACGCTGAGCATCGGGATACGAAAGAACGTAAGTTTTTTTTCCAATATTTTTAACGCTAAAATCAACTTTGATGACAAGCCCTGATCCCGAGATCGAAAGCGTCGCCGGTTGAAGAACGACCTTTGCTTCAAAATCTTTAAAATCGATCTTGTTCGCTTTTTGAATCCGTTCGGGATCACCGGTAAAAATGCTAAATCCCCCTTTGGAGTTATAAAATTGTTCAGGAACCTTTTTTTGGGAAGGATCAATCTCGAGCGCATTCAACGCCATCACCATCATTAATAACGAAAAGACCAGAAAGCGATTCATACTGCCTCCATCAATAACCCATCCCCTGAACCTTTCAACCTAAATTCACAAAAACAGAAAATTGAACCGCCAAGTTCAAGGCAAAGAAAATCAAAGCAATATAAATGCTTTAAAACCAAAACCTCTTTTTTTGTATTCCTTTGTCTTGAACTTGGCGGTTCAATTCTCTCTTACCCCATTTTCTTCAAAACGGCCCGGCAATATGCCGGAATATCGGCAGCCATCAAAATCCCTGAAACAATAACCACTTGTTTCGCTCCTGCCGCTAAAACTTCCTCCAAATTTTCGAGCTTTATTCCACCAATGCAAAAACCGGGAATGGAAACCTTGGCTTGAACGGCTTGAATTAATTCTCTTCCCACAGGAACGTAATCCGGCTTGGTCGGGGTTGCAAAAATGGGACCGATTCCAATGTAATCCGCGCCTTCGAGCTCGGCGGCGATTGCTTGATCCAATCCATGAGTCGACCGACCGACGAGTTGGCCCGGATTTAATCGAGCTCGGATTTCTTCAATTTTTCCATCGTCCTGTCCGATGTGCACTCCGTGCGCATTCGTTTCCCGAGCCACTTCTGGAAAATCATTCACAATATACAGAACATCCTGATTTCGACAGAGCTTTGAAAGATGGTGACTTAAATCTAAAATCTCTTCGGCCTTTTTTCCCTTTGCACGAAGTTGAATCACTCCAACGCCCCCTTCGATCATTTGGCCCGCAATTTGTAAAGCATCACGAGATCCGACATAACCGAGATCTAATATCCCATAGAGATGGACTTTTTGAAGACGTTGATGGACTTCACTCATGATGAAAATCGAGATCGTCGGAGAGGAAAAACATCTCCGTGAATCTTTTTATTATTTTTTGGGAGCTTGAGGATGATGATGTTTCCGTTGAAGCATCATCTTATCCACAAAGTGAGTCGAATAATTTCCTTTTTGAAAATCAGGATCTCCGACGATCTCTTGTCCAAACGGAATTGTTGTTTTGACTCCTTCGATAATAAATTCATCCAAAGCGCGTGAGAGACGTGTGATCGCCGCCTTGCGGTCATCTCCCGTCACAATCAATTTGGCGATCATCGAATCATAATTCGGAGGGATCGTATACCCTGCAAAAATATGGGAATCCAAACGAACTCCAATTCCACCGGCAGGATAATAGAACGTGATCTTTCCTGGAGAAGGCATGAAATTATTGTAAGGGTCTTCGGCGTTGATCCGCATTTCGATCGCATGACGTTGGGGAACCAGATTGAAAAATTTCTTATCTAAAGGAAGTCCTGCGGCGATATTGATCTGCTCTTTGACCAAATCGACTCCATAAACCTCTTCAGTCACAGGATGCTCGACTTGAATTCGAGTATTCATCTCCATGAAATAAAAGTTTCCTTTATCATCGACGAGATATTCAATCGTTCCCGCTCCTTCGTAATTCACGGATTCCGCCAATTTAATCGAAGCTTTCCCCATTTTCTTCCGAAGATCGGCACTCAAAATGGGAGAAGGAGACTCTTCAATTAATTTTTGATGACGACGTTGAATCGAACAATCACGCTCACCGACATGGACCACACTTCCTTTTTGATCGGCAAGGATTTGAAATTCGATGTGATGCGGATTTTCGATCAGCTTTTCAATGTAAAGGGATCCGTTTCCAAAAGCTTTTTCAGCTTCTTGGCGTGCCGAAAGGAAACCTTGAACGAGAGAGACGTCATTATGCGCGGGACGCATTCCACGACCTCCGCCCCCTGCAACTGCCTTAATCATGACGGGATAACCAATTTTTTTGGCGATGCGAAGAGCTTCTTGCTCGTTTTCAACGGGGCCATCGCTTCCAGGAGTGGTCGGCACCCCGGCTTTTTTAGCGGTTTCACGGGCGATCGACTTATCTCCCATCGAACGGATCGAGGCCGGTTTGGGTCCGATAAACTTAATGTTGCAGCTTTCACAGACTTCCGCGAAATGAGCATTCTCCGAAAGAAAACCATAACCGGGGTGAATCGCATCTACGTCCCCGATTTCGGCGGCACTAATAATACGGTCGATCTTCAGGTAACTTTCAGAACTTGGTGCTTTTCCAATACAAACCGCTTGATCGGCGAGTTGAACGGCAAGGGAGTCTTTATCGGCTTCTGAATAGACAGCCAATGTTTGGACTCCGAGCTCTCGACAGGCTCGAATGATTCGAACAGCGATTTCTCCGCGATTAGCAATGAGGATTTTGGAAAACATAAAAATCCGATTTCAGAGCCTTTTTAAAGGTTTTTACCCTTTTTTGAGGCTTTTTTAATGAGTTTTGATCGAAATTGAGTGATTTAGAACGATTTTTAAATCAACACGTTAATTGGGACGAACCTTGAAAAGTGGCTTTCCAAATTCAACCGGCTTACCGTTTTCAGCCAAAATTTCGGTAATCACCCCTTTAACCTCGTTCATGACCTTCATCGCTTCGATAATACAAACGACGGTGTCAGGTCCGACTTCTTTTCCAACTTCCGCATAGGATGGAGAGTCGGGAGAAGGAGAGCGATAGAAAGTTCCTACCATGGGTGAATTAATCGTGAGACCTGTCGATTCGGCGACGGGAGCGACAGCAGGTACTGAGGCTTGCTGAGGAGCGGGAGCACTATAAGAGAGCGGCATCGGAGCTGAAACCAGGACGTCCCCGGGTTGCCCTCCCTTTTTAACCCGAATCTTAAACTCAGGCTTTTCCAATTCAAATTCAGATAACCCATTTCGAGTCATGAGATCGATGACTGCTTTAATTTCTTTCATTTCCATAATGACTATCCCTTCTTGATCTGAAAAGTAGGGATCGACTTTGATTAATCAAGACTTTTTGAATTCTCTAAAATTTCAAATGTAGTAAAACTGAGAAAAAGAGGGGATTTTCGATAAAAAACCCCGAAAAAAGCATTAAAAAGGCCTCTTTTACGGTTTATTTTAAAAACAGATGGCATCCAATTTGACCCGGTTTTAATTAGATTTACTTAAATTAATAATGATAGTTTTATTTAAATATTATCGCACTAACAGTCATTTTAGAGTTTTTCTTTTCAAGAATGAAAGTTTATAAACTTAAACAAGTAAAAATGGCCTTCACCCGTTTAAAGAAAAAGATCCAAAAACCTGCTTTTTTCTTCAAAAATGGCTTAAAAATGACGTGTTTTAAGTAGATTTCAGTCAAATCTCATTTCAAAAGAGATGTTTTATTGACTCTTTGAATTTTAAAATCAGATAAAAAATACGAGTTTAATGCGGAAAAAACGGCATTTTTGAGATTTTGACTCAAAAGTAATGCCGTTTTCTCATTTTACAAGCTCATGAACCAAGGGAGTCGATTTCTTTTATCTCATTTCGTAATTGATCAACGCCTTCGTTGCTAATGCCGTGAGTAAGACTTAATCCTAAATATTCTGAAAGATATTGATCAATCGAGATCCATTGACCATCGACTTGAACTTGTTTGGTCCATGCACAAATCGTTAACATGGCATTTGAAAGCTTCGTAATGTGAGCCAAAGATCTCTCCAAAGCTTCTTTCTTTTCAAATAATTCCCGTTGGTGTTGATAAAGTTGAATATGGGTAGCCACCCGAGCGATGAGTTCTTCTTGTTGAAAAGGCTTGGTC
>JAZKBH010000087.1:30211-36713 GCA_040388725.1 Verrucomicrobiota bacterium | reverse complement strand
CCGATGGGGGATTCGACTCCATGACCGATCGCCCTGCCGCGCAATCGATGGCACGTTATTTTGATCGACTTGATGTGATCGAAAAGCTCCCGAAGACGATTATTTATAATCTCAATCCCTGCGATAATGAAGTCGTCGCGACGATGATTGGCAATTTTCAGGATGGATCCATTCCGGGAAAACTTCAGATGGGAAGCGGCTGGTGGTTTCTGGATCAACGCGATGGCATGAAACGTCAAATCGAAGCGCTTTCCCAACTCGGGCTTCTTTCGTGTTTTGTTGGCATGCTAACGGATAGCCGATCCTTTCTCTCTTATACCCGGCACGAATATTTTCGTCGGATTCTCTGTGATCTTCTGGGAGAGGAAATGAAGCGAGGAATTCTTCCTCGCGATATGCCACTCGTGGGATCGATGGTCTCGAAGATTTGTTATTCGAATGCCAAAAATTATTTTAAGTTTTAAAGAGCGAGTGTTCTTTTCATGAACACTCCTTGAAGGGAGGGACGAGCGATGCGAGTCCAACGTTTTTGATAATTATGCAATAATAGAATGATCTTTCTCTAGGGATTATGTTGGCATTCCTGAAAGACGAAGAACCAAAGAAATTGAGAAGATGCCAGAATCCATCAGCCTTTTGTAAAGCGAGTCATTTCGAGATGATCCGACATGCTGGACTCTCATCGCTCGTCCCTCCCTTTTATTTTAATAAATTCAAATCTTCTAAGGCGCTTTGATCGAACTTTGAAAATGAGCAGGGACCTCTCCGAGTCTTCTTTTCAACTGAGCAAGCCAAAGGGACCACGGAGTGACCGGAGTGCCGATGGATTCACTTCGATAAACGCTCGATGATTCAAATTGTACGGGAAGACCATAAATTCCGGCCAGGATCACTTGAGCAAAGGATCGACCATATGCCGTTTTAGTGGCATCCCAGAAGCTAACATTTTGAGGAGGGGCTCCCGTGACTTTTAAATTCCACAGAATAAAATCATGAAGATGATGCGGAAAATAAACCTCGGATCCTCCGACACCTGTCAAAAAGAGTCCCCCTTGATTCTGATCATGGAGTGTGGCGTAAGGATTATTGGCATGACTGTCGAAGCTCGTTTGGGAGGACCAGGTACACTCGTGATAGACGGTACAACACGAACCGGCTTGCAAACTCGGACCGTGGAGCTGACCTGCTAAATCCCTCACGCGTAAGCCCAAGACGCCATAGGTTCCGACCACTTGCATTCCAAAGTGGCCGGGCGTTCCGACGAAATCCAAATCTTCCGCTGTGATTTGGCGGGAGAACGAAATTTGGATGGGCCAATTCATATTTTCAAAAACGCAATTTCGAATCCAAGACTCTTCGCAATGGAACATCACCAATCCACGCCATCCCGAGTCATGATGCCAATCGCGGTGATGGTGAAATTCTTCCTTCCAGGCTCCCCGAAAACGAAGATTCTCCACGCCGACCTGAGAGATAAAGGAAGTTGTGCTGACAGTCCAATCCCCTTGGGAATCGACATCGATCATCAACGGTTCACTTAAAACGATTTCATCATTTTCGATCGATTGAATTTTGTGCAATTCCATGATGTTAATTCCATTCGTCCATTTTTCGATCCACTCATGCGGTGCGATAAAACTTGGGCCTACATTTCCCTTGCGATTCATCCGCAGGACAATTCGATCGTCCTTCTTGAGTCCGGAGTCCGGGGAAATTTTTAAAGATTTTGAGCCCAAAGGCGCTGGATTAAGAACGCATGCCGTCAGAGGCTTCTCGATATCCGCTCGTTCCCCAATCCGAAGAGGAGCGCGTCCGGTCCACATGTTTTTGGGATTTTCTGGCTGTAATTCAGACGGAAAATCTAAAATCGTTCCCCCTTCTCCACTTCCGGATCCTTGGAGTACGATATTGGACGAGTGAATGATGAGAGGGGATTTCGCAGTACTCCCCGGTGTTCCCTCGATTAAAAAAACTCCGGGAGGAAATGAAACGACTCCTCCCCCCGACTTTGCACAATCATCGATCGCTTTTTGAATCGATTCGGCATCATTTTTACCGTCATTCGGAATGGCGCCGTAATCAGCCACTTTAAAAAGAGGACCTTTTTTGAAGGGAATCGCAATTTCTCCATAGCCGTACCCGGCATAACTAAAATCCGGAAGGAGAGGCTTTTTGCCCGCGGCGGAATCTGCCACAAATTCCTTCCAAAGCTCGCTTTCGGATTCAGCCGCATGGACAAAAGAAAATAAAGAAATCACGCACAAAAAGAGAATGGAAACTCGGCGCATAAGATATTCTGCCTTAAAAGAAGAAGGGAGAGAAGCAAATAGCACTTTTAAAGACATGGTCTCACGCAACGACACGACGGCGCGACGGAAATACAAAAAACCGGTTTTCACTAAAGAGTAAAAATTTCCTATTTTTAAACCCAAATGAATTTTGATTTGAATCCCTTGTATCGGTTTTATATTCATATAAATTTCTACCTTTGCCTCATTTTTTCTCGCTGTGACATCTGAAGTAATTCTCTAACTCCATGATGATTCGTTCGGTGCCCACCTCACTCTGGCTGCCTCCTGCAGTCTCTCGTATTCACTCGATCGTCTCATCCGTTCCCAACGGATTCGGCACCATGTAAATAAATTGTATTTTGTAAGTTCGTCGTGCCGTCGTGTCGTTGCGTGAGATTATGCCTTTGAGAGGGCTTTGTGAGATTCATCTCGATACAATACCCCCTTCAGAATAAACGGGCGGATCGTGGATCCGCCCGTTTTTGAATGATTAATTTTGAATCAGCGAGATATCGTCGAAGTAAGAGGAGCCCGTAGCGCTCCAACTTCCCCAGACTTGAATCACGACGGAAGCGGCGTTTGCAGGAGTCGTGAACGTCCCCTGACGAACCGAATAACTGGATGAAAATCCATCCAAATAAACCGTCGCGTTCAGTCGATTTCCACTCGCGTCACGGAACTCGTAACCAATGCCTGCCCACATACTCGCTCCTGTGTAACCCCAGCCACTCAAGGTATAAACGGTGTTCGCTTGAACTGCGATGGTTTGACCTGCACCCGTTCCATTTCCACTTCCGCGGACCATCAAACAGCGTGTTTGAAATATTCCCCCATTGGAACTGAGAGAGGTGGATGGACTCCAATGGACCCAAGGCGCATCGGTCGTTCCATTTTCTAAGTTTCCGTTGCTGATCAGGTTTTTGGATAAACGGAGATCATCAAAATAAGAGATTCCTCCGCCTCCCCAAACGCCGACGGCGACCGTCGTCGCATTGGCAGGGGTATGGAAGACAGCCGATTGATAAGCATACGATTTTCCAAACCCGGGGAGATAACCGCCGTTCGATCCTTGCGCGAGCGTGTGACCATTGGCGTCGTAGATCCAATATCCCATGACTGCCCCGCCTCGCTCGCTCCATCCCCAACCGCTGACCACATAGTCGGTATTCGGTTCTACCGTCACTTTTTGAGAAAAGCCGGAGCCTGAAACCATCGCGGCGGCATTTCCACTTTTCGCATTTTGAGCAATGACGTGAGCGGTTGAATCTTTGGCGAGAGTCCAAACGGAAAGATTGCCGCTTTCGAATCCGCCGTCTTTTAACAAGTTAGGAGTGATGCTCTCAATAACAGATGTCGGATTAGATGCGACGGCCGTAAGGGTCCACGCCTGACTTGTGCTTTGAAAGTCAGGAGATTGTACGACGGAAGCGTTTCCTGCCACCGAGTTTCCAAGAATTCCTAATTTCATTCCGAAATTCCAGTTAAAGAAGCTCCAAGATCCAGAAGGCGTTTTATAAGCCCACCATTTGAAGGATCTTTTTCGACTCTCGATTTGATCCGCAGTTCCGCTTGCCTCTGGAATTCCTTGAATCACGACCGCATTATCCCAGGTGAGGTAATCGGTGACGGAAGGATCGGCCTGAACCCCCAAAGCGAATCCGCTGTTCACATTCACGATGGAATAAGTGCCATCCTCTTGTTCAGTAATTCTCCATTGTTGATTGGAGGTACTATTGGCAACGGTTTGAACCGCTTGAGCGCCAGAGGCTTTCGAAGCTCCTGCAATATCCAACATAAGGTTGCTGTTAGAATTTTTGATCGTATAGATTCCGTCCGCCAGTGAATCATTTTTCGTCAGGGCGAGATAGTGAAGCGCAAAACGTCGACCGAGAATTTGTTGTCCCGGTCCCGTGATGTGAATGCCATCAACATGTTTTGGAAGATCAGTGGCATAGGCAAGTGCAAGACCTGGAGTATCCGTCGCGACTTTGAGTTGAACCTCACGGATGAGGGTCGCCGTATTCGTCGGACTATCGGATGTTTCTCCGAAAACAAAAGGCATGTTCGGTTGATGAAACGCAGAGCGAAGATCCGTGATTAAGTTGCGTAGATTTTGTTCATAAGCGGCAGCAGCGTCGGCTTTATGGGCAGCATCTAAAGTGTCATCAATTTTATCAGCTTCGCCTTGCATCCAAAAGAAGCCCGCCACTTCACCGTCCACACCGAGTTGGTTATGAAGTTTTTGGATCGCGGTGTTGACCTTATCTATTAAACGGGTGTAACAATCGCCGGGCGCTCCCGTTAAACCTTCGTGGCCTTTTGTGTCATCGTAAGCATTACGCGAATTCCATGCGTTTTTGAGACTCATTCCTCCCTCAGCATACTTCACCACATAGATCGTTTCGTTGGCATTGGCTTGAAGAAGAGGAAGTGACGTGAGTTCGGGACCATACTCGCCATTCCCATTATGGAATTGGCCCTCTTTCGTCGACGCATAATTTTCCCAATTTCCCGTGAGGGGATCAAATTGGTTCGGTTTTCCGGTCGCGTGATCCATCGGATAAGGCTTTCCGGTGCCCGGATCCATCATATCGGCGGTGACCACCTTGCCTGTATCTTGATCCGCGTTCCCATTGGAATTTTTGCCCAAACATTGATGAGCGAAAATATTCGGATAGGAATTCGTCAAATAGCGATACTGTGGCAAGTCGCGCAGAGTTGAAACAGCTCCCAATCCTCCCATATTGGATTGACCGGCATAAATATAGATTTTGACTTTGTTTGCAAAGGCGGCAGTGGACGTAAAAACAAAAAGCGCAAAGAGGATAAAAAGCGATTTAATTTTCATAAAACAATCATCCTTAAGAAGGTTTCGGTTTCAGGAGTTGAGAGGAGATTTAAAATGGGCGGATCACTTGATCCGCCCATTCCTGAGATGAATTAATTCTGAATCAGGGAGATATCGTCAAAGTAAGAGGCACCGGTAGCGCCCCAGCTTCCCCACACTTGAATAATGACGGAAGCGGCATTTGCAGGAGTCGTGAAAGTCCCCTGGCGAATCGAGTAGCTGGATGAAAATCCATCCAAATAAACAGTCGCACCCAGACGATTCCCACTCGCGTCACGGAACGAGTAACCCAGGCCTCCCCAAATATTCGCATCGACACGTCCCCATCCACTGAAGTTATAGGTCGTATTCGGTTGAACGGCGACGAATTGACCTGCGCCGCCCGCGTTTCCACGAATCACTAAAGCGTGGGGTTGAAGGTTTCCGCCTGTCGAGCTTAAGGAAGCATATTGATTCCAATGAACCCAAGGCGCATCGGTTGTTCCGCTTTCGAAGTCTCCATTGAGGATTAGGTTCGAATGCGATACGACAGGAGTGAGAGCCCACATCTGACTGGAGTTTCCACTCTCCGGTGATTGCGCGGCCGCCGCATTTCCGACAGTAGAATTTCCGAGAACGCCTAGCTTCAGACGGGAATTCAAATTAAAGAAGCCCCACGTTCCGAAAGGCGTTTTATAGATCAACCATTTTTGATTGTCGCTTCCATCGACTGCGGCTTGAACGATCGTGGCATTCACCAAAGAAGAACTCGATTGAACTCCTAACGCCAATCCACTTTTCACATTCACAATGGTATACGTCCCATCGGTTTGTTGAGCGATCTTCCATTGTTGATTGGAGGTACTGTTGTCTGCGGTTTGAACGGCTTGAGCGTTCGAAGCGGTGGAAGCTCCTGAAATATCCAAGACCAGGTTACTATTTGAATTTTGGATCGAGTAGGTCCCATCGGCAGGACCGTTGTCATAAAACCCATCGAAAGTGGTAACACTTTTCGCAGGAAGACTTGCGCTGAGATTTCCGTCTGCGATATCGAGTGAATCGAGTTCAACGAGGTTTTCCGTCGCTGAAGTTCGATACGGTGTTGCTGTTTTAATCGGCAAACCGGTGAACGAAACATTTTGTGCCGCTGTCCCGTTATTGATGGCAACCAAAACCACTTCTCCCGTGACGGGTTGTTTAAATGCCGTCACATAAACACCGGTGACAGGATTGCTGCTCGATAAGTTCATCCGTGTAAAACCGGGACGGACAAATCGCGCATAATTTCCGACGACATAGAGACGTTTACAAAACGTGAGAGCTTTCGTATTCGGATCACACGTAATTAACCCTTCACATTTCAAGTCCCCGGGAGCGTGGAAGT
>JAZKBH010000087.1:27037-30201 GCA_040388725.1 Verrucomicrobiota bacterium | reverse complement strand
GCATGCCAGGCATTGGCATTCGCTTTCGTCAGAGCGTCATGAACATTGAGCGCCCAGACAAGTCCATCCGTGATCGAAGGATCAGCGGCGACATTGTATCGGGAGATTTCGGTTTCCCAAAGAGGCTTACCCGAAGTCGGGGCAAATTTGAGTTGTCCGTTGGTTCCATAAATACTGCCATCGAGAACTCCCGCGGCGCCGGGATTATGATTATAGCCATGAAGGGCAATCACAGAGATATCATTCCGGGTAGCCGCATCATTAAGACTCGTTTGCGTTTGATAATCATTCCAAGTCGATGTTTCAGGCATGATAATTCCTGTCGCAACTCCCTGGCTCGCAAAGGTAGGGCCGAGTTTCAAAATAAAATCGTGAAAGTTGGAGGTGCTATAGCGGCATCCTTCGTAGGAGCCCGGAGAATAATCCGGTTCGTTTTGAACGGAAATATAATCGAGGCTGATTCCGGATTGGGTTTTAAACTCCTTCCAATATTGGGCGAGGAAATTGGCGAAATCTTGGTAATTCGCTGTTTTCAGATAACCATCGGCGGAGCCACTCCAACCTAAAACGGTATTCGTTGTTTTCATCCAGGCTGGAGGACTCCAGGGAGTCGCCCAAACGGTGCTGACACCAAGACCCTTTGCACGTTGGGCGAACCATACATCATTTGCTAAGGCAGAGGGAGTGTAGGTGCCTGCCGTTTGTTCAAACTCAAAAGGAATACGCATTCTTAACATGGAGAGCCCTGCGCCCGTCTTCAGAGAATAGAGGGCATTGAATACCTGATCTTGTTTCGTGGTCGAGAGACCGTGAGTATCCTTTACGTACCATGCGGTACAGGCCCCGAAGCCATCGATACTTTGAAGGGGGGTGTTTAGGTAATTTACAGTTTGGCTTATCCCTGAGCCCAGACCCAGAAATACAACCGCCATTAGGCAGGTGGTAAGTGTTTTTAGCGTTTTTTTCATCATAATCCTCGATTTAGTTGATATTGCAATAATCACCATATTCGCTTTTTGTAAAACGGTAGGAGTTGTTCAGTTATACAGTTAACAAAGAATTTTCAGATGAAGGGCAGAGGTGGCCTTCGTGAGATTGAATTTCTGAGGCCATAATACCTCGCAAGGAGTGATTCAGTTAAGTGTATAACTAACGAAGGACTATTTTTTGAAAGTAAGATTCTATATCGATCTCTCAACGAGGTCGTTATTCGCCATAACTCAAATTCGGAAGGGTCTTCATGAAATTACATCTTAAAGAGGGGGTCGTACTCCTCATTTTCTCTTCTGGATTACTTCAAGCCAGTGAGCCTAAGACTGGAACCTTGATTCAGTTTGGGGCTTTGGGATTTTGGGTTGTTTTTTCATCATTCAAAATTGCAAAAAGTATCTTTCGTAAAAATAAGTAATATCCAAACGAAGTTCCGAACGAGAGAAAAATACGAATGAATGATTGTTCAAAACACGGAATCGCTTGGAATCCGATTTCTTTTAAAAAAGCAGTCGTTCCCGTTTTTCAATCTTTTTTCACATCGTTCTTTGTGCGAGGAAGAATCGCCCTTTTACTTATCTTCTTTCTTGAGGCCGTCTTCGGATTTTCCCAGACCGCTTCTTTGCCTTACTCGACCGGTTTTGAAACGACCGATGGCTATAATGGGGGAGCATTTCCATTAACAGGAAAGCCCTGGGCTCCTTCGGGAGCGATTTCGATTACAACAAGCGGTTCTCAATCCGGCACGCAAGCTTTAAGCATCGCTCCCAGTGGAATTTATTCGTCCCGAATTCAACTGAATCTCAATACGACGACAACGACTAATCAAGTGGTCTACGCCGATTTTTATCTTCAAGGGATTGTGGGGAATGTGGCTGATTTAAATGCAATGACGAAATCAGCGAATGCGGTGGTCATGGCTTTGGTTCAAACAGGAACCGATGCAGAACTTTATGTGGCTCATGGGATGGGGGACGGAAATTTAACGTGGGTGGGGACGGGAAGAAAGTGGCCCATTACCGGTAAGACGATGACGAACTATCAGCGTGTCACGGCTCGAATCGACTTACTCACCTATGATTGGGATCTCTATTTAGATGGAACTTTGGCGGTGATGGATATTGGGTTTGTAACCAATAAACAGGTTTTAAAATTTGTGAATTTTAGAGGGGATGCAGCCGGAACAACTAAACTCGATAGCTTCAATCTCACGACAACTAATCCTCTTTTTACCGATGTAGACCATGATGGGATGGATGATAGTTGGGAAATTGCCAATGGATTAAATCCAATGGTCAATGATCGGAATGGAGATTTGGACGGAGACGGTTTAACCAATGTTCAGGAATACGTTTATAAGACGAAAGCAAATGTCGTAGATAGTGACGGGGATGGAGTGAATGACGGAGTGGAGGTCCAAAATGCAACGAATCCGAATAGCGAACTGACGGTGACCGAGACTTTTGAGTCTAATAAATATGTTTTAAATAGCTTACTCGCGGGACAAGGGAAATGGACCGGGACCGGAACGGGAAGCGCGACGATTCAAGGAAGTGTGGTCAAAGAAGGAACTCAAGCAGTCAAAGTGACGGGAAGTACGTATGCTTTGAAAAGAGCTTTTATGACGACGGAAAAAGGAGTTTGGACGGATTTTTATCTCAAGCCGGTCAAAAAGGAGGGAACAACGACACCGACCTTAGATGCAACCAGTTCCATAGGAGCCTATTTTGATACAGATGGAAATTTAAGGCTTTATGACGGGACGACCAGTAGTTGGAAAGTCGTGACGACCAACGGGGTCGATACGACACAATGGCAGCGTCTGACCTTTTATCAGGATTATAATACCAAAAAATGGAGTGCTTGGCTGAATAGCATTCAAGTGGCCACGAATCTCGGGTTTAAAAATCTGACCACCCTGAACCTGGGGTCCTTCTCAATCACTTCTGGAAAAGGCGATACTTACGTCGATAAATTAACGGTTGGGGTCACGCAACCGACGGGATTAGATCAAGACACCGATGGAGATGGACTTCCCGACTCCTGGGAAATGACCAACTTCGGGAATCTTTCTCAAACAGCCAGCGGAGATTTTGACGGAGACGGAAAAACGAATTTACAGGAATACCAGGGAGGAAGTAATCCGAGCGACTATTATAATGGAGCTCTTCCCG
>JAZKBH010000087.1:22175-27027 GCA_040388725.1 Verrucomicrobiota bacterium | reverse complement strand
CAAGTATTGACGAATCCGCTTGTGGTGAGTGTGAAGAGTAGTTCGAATACCCCTCTCACAAATGCGCCCGTTACCTTCACCGTTGCTCAAGGAAGCGGAAAAGTAGGAGCAAGCTCTTCGACATCAACCGGAACTTCCTATGTCGCTCGGACCAATAGTTCGGGTCAGGCGACTGTTTATTGGCAGGTAGGAGCGAGCGGTGCACAGCAAGTGAGTGTGATGGCGGGGACTGCAACTGCTCTTCTCTTTAATGCAAGTATCGTGATCCCTCTACCGACGGTTTCGATCCCTGCAG
Source organism: Verrucomicrobiota bacterium (assembly GCA_040388725.1). Taxonomy (GTDB): domain Bacteria; phylum Verrucomicrobiota; class Verrucomicrobiia; order Methylacidiphilales; family CAMAQI01; genus CAMAQI01. The sequence goes on along the minus strand of JAZKBH010000087.1, from coordinate 26,732 downwards.
GAAAATATATTGTGAATCAAAATGTGAATTTGAGCACGACACTCAGCGGAGGAGTGGTTCGGTACACGACAGATGGAAGCGATCCGACCGCAACAAGCACGAGCTTAGGCGCAGATGGAAATGTCTTAGTTGATCGTCCCCTGACCCTGAAAGCCAAAGTTTTTTCAGGATCGCTCTCGAGTACAACTTGGACGGGAAACTACCAAATCACAGGGATGGTTGCAGCGGGAGAAAATCACTCCATGGCGTTAAAAAGCGATGGAACCGTTTGGACCTGGGGAGAAAATGGAGCGGGAGAATTAGGAGACGGAACGACTGTTTCGAAAAATGCTCCCCTACGCGTGACCAGCTTAAATAATGTGATCGCAATCGCAGCTCAACCCTTTTGCTCCTTCGCCGTAAAAAGTGATGGAACCGTATGGGCATGGGGAAGTGGAGCGCTAGGAAATGGAACAATAACACAAAGTAGCACGCCGATACAAGTTTCTGGTTTAAGTGGAATTATTGCAATTGCTGCAGGCGGGTCACATATCCTTGTTTTAAAAAATGACGGAACTGTCTGGGGATGGGGATATAATGTTTTTGGACAAGTAGGAGATGGGACTGTTACGCAACGGAATACACCGGTTCAGGTTTCTGGTTTAAGCGGAATTATTTCGATTGCAGTGGGAGGCTCTCACAGCTTAGCGATTAAAAATAACGGAACGATTTGGTCATGGGGATGTAACTCTTACGGACAACTTGGAGACGGCACGACAACAAATAAAAATATTCCTACGCAGATTACAGGATTCAATGGAATTGTAGCGATTGCAGGTGGTATTAATCACACCATGGCTCTTAAAGGTGATGGGACGGTGTGGACCTGGGGAGCAAATTCAGTGGGACAGTTGGGAGATGGGACAACAATCCAGAGAAACATCCCTGTCCAAGTTTCCGGATTGAGTGGAATTGTTTCTTTGACGGGTGAAAATTCCACAATCGCGGTGAAGAGTGATGGAACGGTGTGGACCTGGGGTTGGATATCCAATGGAAATAATACTTTCGTAACAACGCCTCAACAAGTTTCTGGATTAACGGGGGCAAATGTCGTTGCAGTTGGTTCTAATCATACGATTGTTCTTAAGAATGATGGAACAGTTACATTGTATGGAGATAATTCCAGTGGCCAATTAGGCGATGGATCTATTTCTACTCAACAGAATAAACCGACGCAGGTTTTTGGGTTGAGTGGGGTGATTTCATCAGCATCTCAAGGGAATTTTACAGTATCGTTGAGAAATGATGGGACCGTTTGGACGTGGGGCTCAAATGAAGTCTTTCAGATAGGAGATGGAACAGCAAACTCAAGGAAAACACCCTTTCAAGTTCCAGGGTTAAGTCAAATGATTGCAGTCGCAGGAGGTCTTTATCATACAGTTGCATTAAAGAGCGATGGAACGGTATGGACCTTAGGCGACAACGAAGCGGGTGAGTTAGGGGATGGAACGATGATGAATCGACCTACTCCGGCACAAGTCCCAAGTTTAAATAATATAACATCAATTACGGCGGGATCTTATTCGACTTTTGCATTAAAAAATGATGGAACAGTATGGGGTTGGGGAGGATTTCTACCAAGCAACCCTACTCAAATTGCAGGTTTAAATTCGATTGCGGCCATTTCGGGAGGAGAAGGTCATACATTGGCATTAAAGAATGATGGAACAGTATGGGCATGGGGAAATAATTTTGCAGGCCAATTGGGGGATGGCACAACGACATTTCAGAATACTCCCGTTCAGGTTTTAGGATTGAATGGAGTGATCGCAATTGCTGCAGGAGGATATCATAGTTTAGCGATTAAAAATGACGGAACAGTATGGACATGGGGATATAATGTTTACGGTCAATTAGGAGATGGAACAACAACACAGAGAGTGACTCCCCTCCAAGTTCCTAACTTAAATGGTATTGTAAAAATAAATGCCGGAGAACTTCACTCCATTGTTTTAAAAAATGACGGAACAGTATGGGCATGGGGAAATAATGACGCTGGTCAATTAGGAGATGGAACGACGTTACAACGTCTGTCGGCGGTTCAAGTGTCTAATTTAAATGGCATGAGAGACATAAGTGCAGGACAAACTCATTCAATCGCTTTAAAAAATGATGGAACCTTGTGGACTTGGGGAGGCAATTGGAACGGCCAGTTAGGAATTCAAGTTTTATTTAATACCTCAGCTCCAATTCGATTAACGCCCAGTACTTTAGATACCAATCAAAATGGAATTTTAGATTCATGGGAAATTTCGAAATTTGGAAATCTCACGACCCTTGCGACGAATGATACCGATGGTGATGGCCTAACCAATATTCAAGAATTTGTTTTAGGAACCGATCCAACTAAAACAAATACAGATAACGATTTATTAACCGATATCGCAGATCCTAATCCATTAACATCAGATCCGTACACTTTACCAATGGCTTCCATCACGGGAGGCAATAGCCAAACGGATGCCCCTAATGCATTTCTCAGCCAGCCGTTGGAAGTGACCGTCATAAAAAATAGTCAGCCTGTGGTGAATATGCCTGTGATGGTCAAAGTGGTTTCGGGCGGGGGCAAACTGGCTAAATCAACCTCCGATCTCGTTCTCTCCTCTCCCTCACTTTTAATTCGTACTGATGCTTTAGGAAAAGCGAAAATTTTTTATCAACAAGGATCAACGGTAGGAACCACCAGTTCCATTGCTATTTCGGCTTCGACTCAAACGCTGAATTTTACAAGTCAAACCTCTGCTTCAGGAAACCCTTCCGATACTGATGGGGATGGATTGCCGGATAGTTGGGAAATCTCGAATTTCGGAAATCTTAATCAAACAGCGACAGGAGACCCCGACGGAGACGGAGTCAGTAATCAGGTCGAATATTTACAAGGTCGAAATCCGATGAAGGGCGTCGCGACGACCCCCACCATCACCGTCGATCTGGATCTCTTCTCGGTGGGAGATTAAAATTATGGAAATTTTTAAAGACCTTTCCTCGTACACTTCCTGCGTGCTAACGCAAAGACAAGCTGGAAACAAATGGGAGAGCCGAGGGCAGGCAACTAGGAAAAGGGGTAAGCAAGGTTTCCGATACGATGTAACGGCGAAACGCTTTAAATTTTTCATCGCAAAGACCGGAGTGGTCGGCAGAGATTTAAACCCCAAAATTTCTTTTCTCTTTTCAGACGTCGTGTCGTCGTGTCGTTGCGTGAGACAGGTTTTGAATGCCTTTTTCTTAACATTGAAAATGGCATCGATCACTTGTATCGGCCTTTTAATCCATGTTCATTTTGCCTTTTCCGCCTTGGTCTTTGAAAAGTCTACGGTCGAGATTCCTCCTGATCCAAACCTCAAAGAATGGATCGCCGATTATCCCTTCAAAAATACCGGCAATCAGCCGGTGACGATTCAAGATATTCGAACGTGCTGCGAATGTACTTCGGCCAAGCTAGAAAAGAAAATTTATGCGCCTGGGGAATCGGGAAAGGTGACACTGGTTTTTAAAACGGTAGGAAAAACAGGAATTCAAGAAAAACACGCGGTGATTACAACGGATGGAAAACCAGAGCCTGATATCATTTTTTTAAAGGGTAAAATACCAACGGCATACGATTATATAGCGATTTCGCCTTCAACTCTCCGATGGGAAGCGAACGAGCCGAGAAAACCAAAACGAGTAATGTTGAGAACAACGCAGGAAAAGAATATAAAATTTTTAAAAGCTTTATCTTCAAACAAAAATTTTAAAACAACTCTTCAAACAGACTCTACAGGAGCTTCATTTTTGGAAGTAGTTCCTCCTCTAGGAAAAAAACGAGAAGTAAGCCGAATATTCGTTCAAACCGATTACGTGAATCAAAATTCGGCGGTCGAAATTCATGTGGGAGCTTTTTAAGCATCGGAGATTAAATTTATGAAACATGTTTTTCAGTGGGCGATTTTGATTTTAGGAATATTGATTTCTTTCCAAAATATTTTTGGAGCGTCGTGCAGCCGCTGTAAAGAGGTGGAATTTGAAGTCTTTGCAAATGGGATACCGCCCTACGAAGATTTAAGTACTTCAGCAAATATTACAATTGGAACGCAGAGTGCATCTTTCTCAAACGGAGATGGGAGTCCTAATTCAGGTGTTTATGGTCCTAAAAGCATTAAAATAAAGCCTTTTTCGTCGTTTTCAATTTCATGGAGTGGATCTCAAAACGTACCGAATGCAGGTTCACATGATATATATCCATTGAATAACTTTTTTATGCAACCCAAAGGATATCCTAATTCTAAAGGATGCTATCGTTTTTTTCAAGGAAGCGAACCTGTTTCAACATTTTTTAGAGATGAAAACGGGGCGGATAGTCTGATTCACAGCGAATCCTCTGTATTCAATATTATAAGTTTTGATAATTTTGGTGGTGATCATACGGATTTTCCATTTGTGGGCTCTGTTTTTGGAATTGAACTTCGTCCTTCAGAAAAAGGAGGGGCAGCAGGATCAGGAGGAGCAAGTCAAGGGAGCGTTTCGTGGTATTCTACT